>CAYHCR010000139.1:0-7578 GCA_964354895.1 uncultured Myxococcales bacterium
CTCTGCCGCGAGGAGAGCTTCGGGCCGATCCTGCCGGTCTTCACCGTCGACTCCGAGGACGAAGCGGTGCGGCGCGCGAACGACACGCCCTACGGCCTCACCGCGAGCGTCTGGAGCAAGGACCTGCTCCGCGCCGAGGGGCTCGCGCGGCGGCTCGTCGCGGGCGTCGTCACGGTGAACAACCACGCCTTCACCGGCGGCGTCGCGGCGGCGCCGTGGGGCGGCACGCGCGGCTCGGGCTACGGCGTGACGAACTCGCCGCGCGTCCTCGACGAGGTGACGCGGCCGCGCTTCGTGCTCGTCGACGCGTCGGGCGGGAAGCGGGAGCCCTGGTGGCAGCCGTACGACGCGTCGGCGTTGCTGCTCGGGCGCGGGATGGCGCGGCTGCGCGGCGGCCGGCTCTCCGCGCTGCCCGACGTGGTGAAGGGCTTCCTCCAGCGCGGGGGCTGAGACGATGGACCCGGCAAAACTACCCGCTGGCGCGGCGGACGAGGCGCTCGAGCTGCTGCGGCAGCTCCTGCGGATCGACACGACGAACCCGCCCGGCAACGAGCGCGCGGCGGCGGAGCTCTGTGCTGCGGCGCTGCGCGCAGACGGCCTCGAGCCGGTGCTGCTCGAGAAGGCGCCGGGGCGCACGAACCTCGTCTGCCGCCTCAAGGGGAAGGGGGGCAAGGCGCCGCTGCTGCTGACCGCGCACCTCGACGTCGTGCCGGCGGGCGAGGGCTGGACGCACCCGCCGTTCGGGGGCGTCGAGGCCGACGGCTTCCTGTGGGGCCGCGGCGCGATCGACATGAAGAACCACGCCGCGGCGGCGGTGACGATCCTGCGTCACGTCAAGCGCGCGGGGCTCGCGCTCGATCGCGATCTGATCGTCGCGCTCGTCGCGGACGAGGAGACGGGCTGCGAGTACGGCAGCCAATTCCTCGTGGAGCAGCACCCCGAGCTCGTGCGCGCGGAGTGGGCGCTCGGCGAGATCGGCGGCTTCACGCTCCACCTCGAGGGCAAACGCTTCTACCCGATCCAGGTGGCGCAGAAGGGCGCGCTCTGGCTCAAGGCGACCGCGCGCGGCGAGATGGGCCACGGCTCCATGCCGCGCGAGACCAGCGCGATCGGCACGCTGACCGCGGCGATGGCGAAGCTCGCCTCGCAGCGGCTGCCGCTCCACCCGCCGGCCGCGACGCGCGCCTTCGTCGAGGCGGTGGCGAAGGAGCTGCCGTTCGGGAAGCGCGTCGCCTTCGGCCTGCTGCTCTCGCCCACGCTCGGGCCGAAGCTGCTGGCGAAGCTGCCCGATCGGGCGCTGGCGCGGACCTTCGGCGCCATCCTCGCGAACACGGCGACGCCCACGGTCCTGCGGGCCGGCAGCAAGACCAACGTGATCCCCGCGGTCGCGGAGGCGGAGATCGACGGTCGCACGCTGCCGGGGCCGGACGGCGAGAAGCTGCTCGCGGAGCTCCGCGCGATCGTCGGCGACGAGCTCGAGCTCACGCCGATCCGCTCGCTGCCGGCGCTCGAGGCGCCGATCGACTCGACGCTCTACCGCACGCTCGCGGCGACGATCCGCCGCCACGATCCCGCCGGGATCCCGGTGCCGTACATGATCCCGGGCTTCACCGACGGCTTCGCGTTCGCGCGGCTCGGCGCAAAGTTCTACGGCTTCGCCCCGGTCCAGCTCCCGTCGAACCCGCCGCTGAAATTTGCAGAGCTGTACCACAACGTCGACGAGCGGATCCCGGTGGACGGCTTCCGCTGGGGCGTGCCCGTGCTCTGGGACGCGGTCGTCGAGGCCTGCCGCTAGCGGGCGCCGCTGGTCGTCACTCCAGCCACACCGGTGGCCGGCCTGACTGGGCCGCCTGCAGCGCGAAGAGGCGCGTGCCGGCCGGGCGCTCGAAGCCGACGCACGTCGCCCGGCCGAACGGGAAGGGGAGCGGCTCGCCGAGCAGGTGTGCCGCGAGCCCCGAGAGCAGCGGCTCGTGGCCGACCAGGCAGAGCGCGGCGTCGGGCTGCTCGTCCAGGTAGCTCGCGAGTCCTCCGACCGTGCCGTGCGCGAGGCGCAGCTCGACCTCGACGATGCCCGGCGAACCCCACGCCGCGAGGAGCAGCTCTGCGGTCTGGACGGCGCGCGGGAGCGGAGAGGTGATCAGTCGCGCGGGAGGCGCCTGCCGCCGCGCGAGCTCCGCGAAGGTCTCGCGGGCGTCGATGCGGCCCATGGTCGAGAGCCAGCGATCGTCGTCGCGAGCGGCGGCCTCGACGGGGACGGCGTGACGGACGAGCACCAGGCGCATCCGACGATGCGAGCAGAGGTCCGCAACGAAGGCGAGGGCCCGGCGCCCGGGCGACGACCCCGAGCGGGTGTCCCACGATCAGGTCGGCGGCGGCCCGAGCAGCAGCCGGAGGTCCGGGTCGGCCTCGAGGCGCAGGCGCTCGTCGGGCGGCGCCGCGGCGAGCAGCGCCCGCGCGATCGTCGCCCCCCGCGTCCGGGCCTCGTCGGCGCGATCGGGCTGCTCCATCGCTTCGAGCGCGCGCACCGCGAGCGCGAAGAGCGGGAGCGGCTCGGGCGCTCCGCCCTGCAGCGCGTCGAAGAGCGCGATCGCCCGGATCGCCGCGTGCGCCGCGTCCTCGGCGCGATCGGTCGCGAGCAGCCGCTGCCCCGCCGCGACGAGCGCGTGCGCGCGCAGCGGGAAAGCCTGCCCTGCGAGCCCCTCGGCGGCGAGCGCCTGCAGCCGGGGGATCGCCTCGTCGTCGGGCCGCGCGAGCGCCTCGGTGATCCGCGGATCGATCATTCCTTCGCTCCGGCCCCGCGCAGCAGCGAGACCAGCGGGCCGTGGAGGCCCGGTCCGGCCGCGGTGATCGAGCCCGCGCCGAGCGCGTACGCGCCGCCCGGGAGGGACGTGACGACGCCGCCCGCCTCGCGCACCAGGAGCACGCCCGCGGCCTCGTCCCACGCCTTGAGCCCCAGCTCGAAGAAGCCCTCGTAGCGGCCGGCGGCGACCCACGCCAGATCGAGCGCGGCCGAGCCGAAGCGGCGGATCCCCTGCACGTGGGGCAGCACGCCGCCGAAGAGCGTGAGCAGCTCGGCCGGGCGCTCGGTGATCCAGTAGGGGAAGCCCGTCGCGAGCAGCGCGTCGCGCGGGGTGTCACACATGCTCACGTGGATCGGCCGGCCGTTCAGCTTTGCGCCGCGCCCGTACGCGGCCGTGAAGAGCTCGCCCTTGCACGGGTCGAGGATCGCCGCGACCTCGAGGCGGCCGTCGACCTCGCAGGCGATCGAGACCCCGAAGTGCGGCAGGCCGTGGGCGTAGTTCGTCGTGCCGTCCAGCGGATCGAGGATCCAGCGCACCCCTGCGCCCGCGTGGGCACCCGACTCCTCGGCGAGGATCGCGTGGGTCGGGAACCGGCCTCGGATCACCTCGAGCGCCGCGGCCTCGGCGGCACCGTCGGCGTCCGTCAGGAGATCGATGAGCCCCTTCTTCTCGATCGTGCGCGGCTGCGAGAAGCGTTGCAGGAGCACGGCCCCGGCGCGCTCGGCGGCGGCCGCGGCGCAGGCGGCCAGGTCATCCAGGCGGGGGATCATGGCGCGGCCTCCTCTTCGAGCAGCGGCTCGATCAGCTCCTCGAGCTCCTCGCCGTCCTCCGGCCCGTCCCAGCCCTCGTGCACGGCGCGCAGCACGCCGCGGCGATCGAAGACGAGCCGGGTCGGCACGCGCGCGACCTTCCAGCGCGCCTGCGCGACGGCGGCGCCCGCGTCGAGGACGATCGGGAAGGAGAGCGGGAGCTTCGCGAGGAACGGCGCGACGAGCCGCGGGTCCTCGTCGATCGCGACGCCCACGACCGCGAGCCCCTCGCCCCTGCGGCGCTGGTAGAGCGCGTCGAGCGCCGGCAGCGAGTCGACGCACGGCTCGCACCACGTCGCCCAGACGTCGACGATGAGCACCTGCCCGCGCGCCTCGAGCCCGAGATCGTGGTCCGCGACGAGCAGCGTCGGCGCCTGGCCGAGCAGCTCGTGCGGCGATCCCTGCGGTCTGCGCGAGCCCCCGTCCTGCGCGCACGCGGCGAGCACCAGCACCAGCGGCGCGAGTCGCCTCACGGCCGCACCTGCAGCGCGGCGACGAGCTTGCCGAGGAAGCCGCCGAAGGCGCCGTTCGACATCACGAGCGCCACGTCTCCGGGCGCGAGTCGCTCGAGCGCCAGCGGCAGCAGCGCGTCCGGACCCTCGGCCCAATGCGCCGGGACGCCGGTCGTGGTGATGTCCCGGCACAGCTTCCCGACGTCGAGCTGCTCGTCCTCCGGCACCTGGTCGTGCTTCACGGGCTTCGCGAGCAGCGCCGCGGCCGCGCCCGTGAAGGCGCGCGCGTAGGCGTCGTGGTGCATCGCGCGGCGGCTCGTGTTGGAGCGCGGCTCGAAGATCGCGACGAGCCGACGCCCTGGAAAACGCAGCCGCACCGCCGCGATCGTCTCGGCGACCGCGGTCGGGTGGTGCGCGAAGTCATCGAGCACCGTCACGCCGCCTGCCTCCGCGACGACCTCCTGCCGCCGTCGAACGCCGCGGAAGCTCGCGAGCCCTGCGGCGAGCGCCGCGGCCGGGACGCCCCGCGCCGCGCACGCCGCGATCGCGCCGACGGCGTTCTCGACGTTGTGCCGCCCGCCGAGCGCCAGGGTCGACTCGAGGAAGAGCGTCCCGCCGTGCTTCACGACGAAGCGCGTGCCGGCCGGCTCCTGACCGACGATCTCGCCCGTCCAATCGGCCGCCACGCCCGGCGCGGCCGAGTAGCTCTCGACGCGCGCGGTCGCGTGCAGCTTTGCGAGCCGCAACGGCGCCTCGGTCGAGGCGCAGGTGACGACGTGGCCTTCCGCCGGCACCAGCGCCAGGAGCTTCGCGAAGGCCGACTCGTAGTGCGCGGTGTCGCGGTAGATGTCGGCGTGATCGAGCTCGCAGCTCGTGAAGATCAGGCTCTTCGGAAAGTAGTGCCAGAATTTCGGCCCCTTGTCGAAGTAGGCCGTGTCGTACTCGTCGCCCTCGACGACGAACTCCGGCCCCGCGCCGAGCCGGTAATTCCCGTCAAAATCGAACGCGACGCCGCCGACGAGCAGCGACGGATCGCGGCCGGCGCTCGCGAGCAGGTGTGCGGTCAGGCTCGTCGTCGTCGTCTTGCCGTGCGTGCCGGCGACGACGACCGCGTGGCGCGCGCGCAGGAAGAGCTGGCCGAGCGCCTGCGGGAACGAGACGTGCGGGATCGCCCGCGCGCGCATCGCCTCCGCCTCGGGGTTCACGCGCCGGATCACGTTGCCCACCACCACGAGATCGGGCCGCGCGGCGTCGAGGTTCTCGGGCCGGTAGGGCGACATCGCCGTGATGCCCCACTTCGGCAGCATCTCGCTCATGGGCGGATAGATGTTCTGGTCGCTGCCGGTGACCTCCCAGCCCGCGGCCTTGAGCAGCGCGGCGAAGGAGCCCATGCCGGTGCCAGCCACCCCGAGGACGTGGACCCGGCGGAGCGCGTGCGGATCGGGGATCGAGGAGAGCAGCCCGGGGTCGCTCACTGGTGCGTCCTTTCCGAAGAGAGCGCGGCGCAGACGAGATCGTGCAGCGCCGGCCGCGCGGCCTGGATGCCCGCGACGTTGTGGCGGCCGGGTCGGACCCGGTTGGTCAGCAGCGCCACCGAGAGGCGGCGATCGCGATCGACCCAGAGCGAGCAGCCGGTGAAGCCGAGGTGGCCGAAGGCGCCCTGCGGCCCGCGCCCGAGGCTCGATCCGGCAGAGCTGCCCGCGGGCGCCGGCACGTCGAAGCCGAGCGCGCGGGTCGGCCCCTCGGCCACCGTGGTCGGTGTGACAAACATGCGCACGATCTCCACCGGGGCGAGCCCGCCTGCGCCATCGAGCTCGCGCAGCAGCGCGGCGCCGAAGCGCGCGATCTCGCCGGCGGTCGAGAAGAGCCCCGCGTGGCCGGCGATCCCGCCGCGGGCCCACGCGTGATCGTCGTCCACTTCGCCGGGCGCCTCGCGGACCGGCTGCGGCTCCACCACGAAGAGCCCCTCCTGCCCCGGCGCGGGCTCGCGCGGCCGCGTGGTGCCGGTCGGCGCGATCGAGCGCCCCGCGGGCACGCCCTGCTCCAGATCGAAGAAGCGGCTCGCCGTGAGCCCGAGCGGCGTCGCGACGTGGCGGGCGAAGAGGCGATCGAGCCGGTCACCCCCGACCTGCTCGAGCACGAGCCCGAGCAGCAGGAACCCCAGATCGCTGTAGAGCCTGCGGACGCCGGGCGGCCGCTCGAGCGGCTGCGCCTGCAGCAGCGCGTCGAGGTGCGCGCGCGCCGCCGGAAAGCCCTGCGGGTTCGGCCCCGGGAAGATCGCGCGCAGCGCCGGCGACGGATCGGCGAAGAGCGGCCTCCAGGCCGGGAGGCCCGTCGTGTGATCGAGCAGGTGGCGCACGAGGATCGCCTCGCGCCCGCCGCCCCGCAGCGCGGGCAGGTGCTCGACGACCGGCCGGTCGAGCGAGAGCGCGCCGCGCCCGGTGAAGACGAGCGCGATCGCGGTGGTCGCGACGGCCTTCGTGACGCTCGCCACGTCGAAGAGCGTCTCGGCCGTGACGCCTGCGCCGACCGCGTGGTGGTGCCGGACGACGTCCCTCTCGATCACGCAGAGCTGTCCGGCGGGGAAGGCGCCGGCCCGGACGTGCGCCTCGAGCGCGGCCTGCAGCGCGGGGATCAAGGCCGGGCGAGCCCCTCGAGGAAGACGAGCCGATCGCCCTCGATGCGCGCGCGCGCGCCGTGCGGCAGCGCGCGGTTGTCGGTGCCGTGGCCGAAGGGCAGACCCACGAGCACCGGCACGCCCCGCTCGCCGGCGAGCTCCGCGAGCACCTCGCGCGATCCGTAGGCGCCGGAGGGCTCGTCGCACCCGCAGAACTCTCCGAGCACGATCCCCGCGAGCCCGTCGAGGGCGCCCGAGAGCCGCAGGTGCGTCCACATCCGATCGATCCGGTAGGGCCGCTCGTCGACGTCCTCGAGGAACAGCAGCGCGCCTCGCAGCGACGGGAGGTACGGCGTGCCGACGAGGTGGACGACGAGCGAGAGGCAGCCGCCGAGCAGCGGGCCCTCCGCCGTACCCGGCACGAGCGCCTGACCGACGAGCGGGTCGGGCGGCGTCGTCGGTGAGGCGAGGATCGCGAGCACGCGGTCGACCGCCGCGACGGGCAGCGCTGCCAGGCTCGTGACGACCGGTCCATGCACCGACCGACCGCCGTGCGCCGCGAGCCCGAGGTGCAGCGCCGTCACGTCCGAGAAGCCGACGAGCGGGACGCCGCTGCGGGCGAGCGCGGGAAGATCGAGCCCTGGGAGCAGCCGCATCGCGCCGTAGCCGCCGCGCGCCGCCCAGACACAGCGGCTCTCCGGATCGGCGAAGGCCTCGCGCAGCCCCGCGAGCCGCGCGTCGTCCCGGCCGGCCAGATACCTCAGCGGCGCCTCGGGGCGCAGCACGCGCGTGCGCAGGCCGCGGTCGTGCAGGACCGCAAGGCCGCGCGCGAAGCGCTCTTCGGGGATCGGACCGGAGGGGGCGACGATCGTGACGAGATCGCCAGAGAGGAGAGGCCG
>CAYHCR010000140.1:0-6712 GCA_964354895.1 uncultured Myxococcales bacterium
CTCGGCCGCGAGGACGCGCGGACCGTCGCGGCCCAGCGTCACGCCGATCCCGCCAAACGCCGGAAAATCATGCGAGCCCGTCGAGAGCTCGACGCGCAGCTCTGCGCCGCCCGGCTCCGCGGGGATCGGGCCCGCGGGGACAAAGCCCGTGGCTCGGACGAAGAGCGCGGCGCGGCCGGGCGCGAGGCCCGAGAGCCGGAAGCGGCCGTCGGGGCCGCTGCGGCCTCGATCGCCCGGGGAGAACGACGAGGCCATCGCGAGCGCGTTGGTGCTGCTCCAGTCGAGCGCGATCCGCGCGCCGCTGATCGGCGCACCGCTCTCCGCGTCGACGACGACGCCCGTGAGCTCGAGCCCTTCGGACAGCTCCAGACGGACCGGGCGGCTGTCGCCGGCGGCGGGGACGGTCGCCGTCGCGCGGCCGACCGTCGTTCCGACGGCCACCGCGCGGATCTCCCAGCTCCCGGCCGGAAGCGGAACGCGGAAGGTCCCGTCCGGTGAGACGACGTGCTCCGTGCGGCCCCCGCCGCGGCCTGGATCCAGCGGGGAGAGCGAGAGCGTGTAGTCCGTCGCCGGCGCGCGGCCGACGACGACCATGCCGACGACCGCGCCACCTCCGAGCGCCAGGGTGACGTCGGCGCCGGACGCGACGCCGCGCGCCTCGCCGCGCCGCTCCCCGTCGCTCGCCTCGACGCGCAGCAGCGCTCGCGGCAGGCCCACGAGGCGGAAGCGACCGTCTGCGCCGGAGCGGGTCTCGGCCGCCGCCGCCGCGCCCGTGCCTTCGGCGAACGCGGCGACCCGCGCGCCGGCGACCGGCGTCCCTCGCCCCTCGACGACCCGACCCGTGACGCTCTCGCTCGCGAGCACCAGCTCGACCCTCGACGCCTCACCTGCGCGCAGTCGCAGCGTCGGCGAGACCGCCCGGCCGGCCTCCGCGTGGGCCACGACGCGGGCAGCGCCCTCCGGCAGCCCGCCGAGCTCGAACGCGCCGTCCTCGAGGCTCTGGCCTGTGCCGAGCAACTCCCCGTTCGCGCCGAGCACCTGCACGTGGGCCGCGACGCCGCCCGAAGGTCCGCGCACGAGGCCGACGACCGACGCGGCCGGGGCGAGGCGGAGGCGGACATCTTCGCGGGTCTGGCCTGCGACGACCTCCACCTCGGCCTCGGCGACGCCGCCCGAAGGTCCGGTCGCCTGCAGCCGCTGGACGCCCGGCGAGAGATCGAGCGTGAAGGTGCCGTCCGCGGAGGAGAGCGTCGAGGTCCCGCCCCGCGCGGTGTGGCCGTACGCCCGCGCGAGGACCGTCGCGCCCGCGACCGGCGCGTCGCCCTCGTCGACGACGCTCCCGCGGACCCGCGCCGCGCCTTCGAGCACGAGGACGAGGGTCCGCTGCTCGCCCGCACCGAGCTCGATCTCCACTGCGCGCCGCGCGTAGCCGTCGCGGCTCGCGACGAGCTGCACACGGCCGGGCGGGAGGTCCCCGAGCGCGAACGCGCCGTCCTCGTCCGTGAGCACCACGACGCCGGCGATCTCGACGGCGACCTGCGGCAAAGGTGCGCGGTCCCGGGCGTCGATGCACGCGCCCGACAACGACGCGCCGGGCAGCAGCGCGAGCGCCAGCCCCTCCCGCTGTTCACGCGCGAGCAGCGCCAGCGGGCCGAGCGGCGCGCTCGCGCGGCGTCCGGCGCGGGCGACCAGCGTCGTCGCGCCGGGGGAGACGCCCTCGAGGCGGAACGTGCCGTCTGGTTCGGAGGTCCCGCGGGCGAGCACCACGGCGTCGCGCAGCGCGAGCACCTCTGCGCCGGCGATCGGCGCGCCTGCGTCGGTGACGATGCCCGAGAGCACGGCGGCGAGCAGCGCGGCCTCGCGGCGGGCGCTGGCCTCCGCGCGCGCCTCGGCGGCGGCTGCGGGGTCGATGGGAGCCCCCGGCGATCGGCGTCCTGCGGGGCGCGCGTCCCGGCCGCCGCCGGCGGGGTCCGATCCCTCGTCGAGCGCAAGGAGCACGACGCCGCCCGCCACGAGGGTGAGCAGCGCGAGGGCGAGGACGGCGGGGAGGACTCGGGAGCGGCGCATGGCGGGGGCCGCGGACAAACCGCCGACGGCGCGCGAACCTTCCGCGAGCCTCGGCGGGGCGTCAACCAACGGGCGCGAGGGCCTACAGGTAGAGGGCCGGGTCGAACTCCTCGACGCGCACCGGCACGAGGCGCGGGAGCGGTCGGAGGAAGGCCTTCACGTCGAACTCGAGATCGTGGATCTCCAGCCCGGAGGGGATCAGCTCGCGGAATTTCTGGCTGACGAACTCACGCAGGCCGATCACCGCGACCTTGCGCTCGCGATCTTCGACGAGCGGCTTGAGCGCGGCCGCGAAGTCGCCGCCGTCGTGGCTCGCGAGCACGACGTTGGTGCCGGGTCGCTGCGTGCGGATCGCCTCGAGCAGCTTGAGGATCGCCGCGTCGACGACCTTCTGATCCGGCCGGCCGTGCAGCAGTGCCACGTCGCAGCCCGCGCTCTTGAGCGCGCGCACGAAGCCGACCATCGCGTCGGGGAGCTGCTCGCCCCGCGCGTTGAGCACGACGATGCAGCGGACGGGCGTGTCGTAGCGCTCGGCCGCGAAGGCGACGAGCCGGTCGAACTGGACGCGGTCGGCGGGATCGGGCTTGCGGCCGAGGGCGTGAGAGACCGCCCAGTCGAGGTTCTCGGCGTCGACGACGACGTACGTGGACGCGGGCGGGCGGGCGGGAGCAGGCGAGACCATGGCGCACCCTAGAGCACGCCGCCGCGTGACGGCGATGGGCGCCGGTCGCGCGCGGGGTACGCTGCGCGGCATGAGCGACGAGCGGCGCAGCAAGGTGCAGGCGGGGCTCGCGGGCGCGGCGCGGTGGCTGGGGCGGGCGGGGCTCGGGGCCGGGCGGTCGGCGGCGGCGGCGTGGAACGCGGTCGATCCCGACGTGCGCCGGCATGTCGCACACCTCCCGCTCGCGGGGCTCTCGTACCTGGCGGCCGCCGACGAGCCGCTCGCGGCGCTGCCGGACGACGGCCATCGGCCGCTGCTCTTCGTCCATGGGCTCGGCGGCCACCGCGGCAACTTCGGACTCCTGCGCGGACTGCTCGGGCTCTCGGGTCGCAGTCGGAGCTGGGCCCTCGGCCTCGGCGACCGACCTCTCCCCGAGATGGCTGCGGCGGTGCAGGGCGCGATCGCGCAGCTCGTACAGCTCTGCGGTCTCCCGGAGGGCGGCCAGCTCGACGTGGTCGCGCACAGCATGGGCGGCCTCGTCGCGCGGCTGGCGCTGCTCGATCCCTCGACCTCGGCGAGGGTCGGCACGCTCGTGACGCTCGGCACGCCCCATGGAGGGACGCAGGCCGCGCGGTTCGGGGCGACGGCGCACGTGCTGCAATTGCGGCCCGACTCCGAGACGATCCAGCGGCTCGCCGCGCAGCTCCCGTGGCGCGGCCCGCCCACGCAGCCGCGCCTCGTCTGTCTCTGGAGCGAGAGCGACGTCCTGCTGCTGCCGAGCTCCACGGCGCGGGTCGAGGGGGCCGAGAGCGTCGAGCTGCATGGCTTCACGCACTACAGCTACCTCATCCACCCTCGCGCCGCGGCGGCCGTGCTCGCCGCGCTGCGCTGATCAGCGCCCGCGCTTTCCGCTACGTTGTGACCGACCCGCAGCCCGGAGCCGCTCGATGGCCGAAGAATTCCTCGTCGCTGCCGTGAAGGAGGCCGTGAAGCTGGCTCGGGAGGGCAAGCCCGTCGAGTCCTTCGCCCGCTACCAGGGGCTCTTCGCCGACCCCCGCTTCTCCGGCGCCGCGCCCGCTGACCAGCGACAGGCGCTCGCGCTCCTGCTCAACCCGAAGGGCTCGTACGATCCGGCGCCGCCCGAAGCCGCGCCCGCGCTGCAGGCCGCGTGGGCCTCGCTCTCGACGCTCGTCGCGGCGACGGGCGAGCCCAGAGATCACGAGCTCCTGGGGCTGTGCCACCTGAGGCTCGGGGATCGCGCCGGCGCCAAGCAGCTCTTCGAGTCCGCGCTCGCGATCGCGCACACCCGCAGCGACACGGAGCTGGCCGGCTCGCTGCTCAAGCGGATCTCGTACCTGTAGCCGTTCAGCGGACGCGGTCCTGCTCTTCGACCTCGGCGATCGAGACAGCGCCACCCTGCGCCGCCGCCTCGCCTTCGCCCACGAAGGCATCCTTCGCGCTGTCCCAGAAGCGCAGGCTCCCGTCGGAGAGCTGAAAGCACCAGGCGTGCAGCGCAAGCCGCCCGGCCTCCGCGGCGCGCCGGACCGTCGGGTAGCCGATCGCGTGCGCGAGCTGCTGCAGCACGTTCTCCTCGACGAGCCTGTCGTTCCAATCCGGCGCGTCGACGTGGCCGGACGCCACCAGCTCGTCCCACGAGGCCTTCGCGTAGGTGAGCCAGCTCGGGAGCGTGTCGTCGCCGTGGGCGTCCGGCTCGTGGTCCGGGCCGAAGACGCGTCGCAGCGCGCCCATGCCGCCGCAGCCGTAGTGACCCAGCACGATCAGGTGCTTCACCTTCAGGTGGTCGACGGCGTACGAGATCCCGGCGCCGACCGACTGGTTGCCCGAGCCGTGCGGCGGGATCAGGTTGCCGACGTTGCGGACCACGAACAGGCTGCCGGGTCCGGCGCTCGTGATGAGCTCCGGCACGACGCGCGAGTCCGAGCAGCAGACCACGAGGGCCTCGGGCGACTGCCCGGCCGCGAGCTCGCGGAGCACGTGCGGCGACTTCGCGACGAACTGCCGGGTGAAGTCGCGATGTCCGTCCAGCAGTCGACCGACGCTCATGGCCCATCGCTCCGTTCGAAACGCGAGGCGGGAGTGTAGAGCACCGAACGGGTCAGGAGCGAGGGCGCGCCGGCCTGCGAACGGCCGCGCGCCTGCGTCGAAGCAGGACCTCGTCGTCCGGGCCGTCGCCGCGAGCACGGACGTGCGGCGCTCGTGTCGGTCGCGCGCCACCGTGCGCCCTCGCGACTTGCGCTCCTGCCCGCCTTCGTGGGTTCATGCCCCGTTCTGCACGGAGAGAGCGACGATGCCGGAAGAGCCGCTGCAGTTTCACACCGCCGAGACCGTGAAGCGGTCGGGCGTCGTCTGCGCCGCGTGCGGGCGCGCCCTGACCGAGAGCTACTTCGACGTCGTCGGTCACCCCGTCTGCCCGGGCTGCCGGGACGGCGTGCTCGCTTCGCTCGAGGAGGATCCGCTCGCGCTCGGGAAGGCCGTCGGCCTCGGCCTCGGCGCCGCGCTCCTCGGCGCCGCGGTCTGGTGGGGCGTGCGCGAGCTCTCGGGGAGCACGTTCGGGCTCATCGCGGTCGGCGTCGGCTGGCTCGTGGGGCGCGCGGTCAACAAGGGCGCCGCGGGGCGCGGTGGCCCGAAGTTTCAGGCCCTCGCCGTCGGGCTGACCTATCTCTCGGTCGTGCTCACGTACGTCCCGCCCGTCGTGCAGGTCCTCCGCGAGGCGGGCGTCGGCGAGATCGCGCCCGTCGGGCTCCTGCTGTTCCTGGCGAAGGCGCCGTTCGTGGACGCAGGGCCCATCGGCTGGATGATCCTCGCGTTCGCGCTGTGGGAGGCGTTCCGTCAGAACCGGCGCGTCGCGTTGGCGGCGACCGGGCCCTACCAGGTCGGCGCGGCGGAGCGGCCTCCCGTTGCCTGAGGCGCGCCCCATTCGTTGCGGAAGTTGCGCCACAGAGCTCGCGCCAGAGGCGCTCTCCTGTCCGAGCTGTCGCGCGCTCGTTCACGCCGCAGAGCTGACCACGCTCGCCGCGAACGCGGCGCAGGCGACCAGCGAGGGCCGCCTCGCCGACGCCTTGATCGCGTGGCGGCGCGCGCAGGAGTTGCTGCCCTCCGACACCGGCCAGCACGCGCGGATCACCGCGACGATCAGCGCGCTCACGAAGCAGGCCGACGCGGCCGGGATCTCGCCCCCGGCGGGCTCCTCGGCGCCGAAGTGGCTGGCCGGTCTGGGCACCGCAGGGCTGTTGCTCTGGAAGTTCAAGTTCGTGCTCGTGTTCGTGCTGGGCAAGGGAAAGCTGCTGCTGCTCGGCCTCACGAAGCTCTCGACGCTGCTCTCGATGTTCGCGACGCTCGGGCTCTACTGGAGCCTCTGGGGCTGGCGCTTCGCGCTCGGCCTGGTCGTCTCGATGTACATCCACGAGATGGGCCACGTCGCGGCGCTCCGCAGGTATGGCATCGCGGCGAGCGCGCCGATGTTCATCCCGGGGCTCGGCGCGCTCGTCCGGCTCAAGCAGACGCTCAACGATGTCCGCGAGGACGCGCGCGTCGGGATGGCGGGGCCGATCTGGGGACTGGCCGCGGCGCTGACCGCCTGGGGCGTGGGGCTCGCAGCGGGCTGGGGTTCGTTCGTCGCGATCGCGCGGATCGGCGCGTGGCTCAACCTGTTCAACCTGCTGCCGCTCGGCTCCCTCGACGGCGGTCGGGCCTTCCGGGCGATGTCGCGCAACGAGCGGTTGATCGCGGCGGGCGTGCTGCTGGGCGCCTGGTTCCTGACCGCGGAGATCCTGCTCCTCCTGCTCGGCGTCGCCGCCCTGGGCCGCGCGTTCGTGGGTGAGCAGCGCGCGCAGGGCGATCGGACGGGGCTCGTGCTCTACACCGTCGTCGCCGCGCTCCTGGCCGGGATCGCGGCGCTGGCCGCCACTGAGCTGCAGAGCTGACTTCGGCGGCGCGCGCCTCGCCCCTCCCGCCAGCTGCCGC
>CAYHCR010000140.1:6722-7547 GCA_964354895.1 uncultured Myxococcales bacterium
GCGCGCGCCCCTGGTCAGGCCCGCCGCAACAGCGGCTCGAGCCGCCGCAGCGCGGTCGACGCGAGGATCGGCTCGGACGCCGGCGCCGCAAAGCTGCCTGTCCGGAGCGCCTCGAGGTACTGCTCCCGCACGAGCACGAACGGAGTCGTGCCCGGGAGCGCCTGCGCCCGCAGCCAGCCCACGAAGCGCTCGGCTGCGCGCGGATAGGACTTCAGCGGCCCCTCGCGGATCAGGCCGGCGTCGTGCTCGGCGGTGAGGCGTGCGACGAGCCGATCCACGAGTCGATCGAGCTCCGCGCCGGCGGGGCAGAGCGGCTCGCCCGCCACGGCAGGTCGCTGGATCAGTGACCCGATGGTCGCGGGCAGGGGAGCGGGCGCGGCGGAGCGGCTCGCCCCCGCTGGCGTCGCCGTGACGCCGACGGACGAAGCGGCACGGCGCGGCGCGACCGGCTCGTCAGCCTCCGGCTCCTCGCCCTGGACAGCTTCGCCGCCCCGGATCAGCGCCGCCAGCGCCGCAGAGTCGAGGCGTCCGGCGCCCTCGCTCCCCTCGAGCACGCTCTCGACGAGCGCCCGCTTGTTCGCGTGCAGCGCGACGATCTGCTCCTCGATCGTGCCGGTCGTCACCAGTCGCAGCACGGTGACCGGCTTGTCCTGGCCGATGCGGTGCGCGCGATCGGTCGCCTGATCCTCGACGGCGGGGTTCCACCAGGGATCGAGGTGGAGCACGTAGTCCGCGGCGGTCAGGTTCAGCCCGGTGCCGCCCGCCTTCAGGGAGATCAGGAAGAGGTCGCCCTCGCCGCCCTGGAACTGCTGCACGAGCCGCGCG
>CAYHCR010000141.1:0-7517 GCA_964354895.1 uncultured Myxococcales bacterium
GGTCGTCGAGTACTTGCTGCCGTGATGGGCGACCTTGAGCACCCCCGAGGTGAGCTCGGCGCCGCTGCTGACGAGCCGCCGCTCGGTCGGCTCCTCGGAGTCGCCGGTCAGGAGGATCGCGGTCGCGCCGAACACCACGCGCAGGACGATCGAGTTGGCGTTCGGATCCGAGCGCGTCCCCTCGAGCAGGGGATCCGTCGGGCCAACCACCTCCGCCCTCGCGCCGCCGCCGAGATCGATCGTCCGGCCCGCCCGGGCCACCTTGAGCGGAACGCCCTTGCGCTCGAGCGCCTGCAGGAGCTGCTCGTACTGCGGGATCGGGTGATCGATGCCGGGCTCGAGGAAGAGCTTCGGCGTGATCCGCTCCACGACGCCGCGCAGGCCGCCGAGGTGATCGAGGTGCGGGTGCGTCAGCACGACCAGATCGAGCTCGTTCACGCCCCGCTCGCGCAGCATCGCGACGAGCTTGCTGGCGCTCGAGGGCGGTCCACCGTCGACCAGCATGCGTTTGCCGGTCGGGGAGGTGACGAGGACCGCGTCGCCCTGGCCGACGTCGAGGAACTCGACGACGAGCTCCGCGGCGGCGGCGGGCAGCGCGAGCAGCAGCAGGAGCAGGGCGGGCAGCAGTCGACGCATCGAGGCGCGAGGCTAGCAGAGGAGGCCGCGTCGTCCTTGCCCCACCGGGAGCGGCTGCCTACGATGCCGCCCATGTCCGAGGATCTCGATCGCCTCGCGGCGGTGATCGCCGACCGCGTCCGCCTCCGCCTCGTCGCCGCCGACGTGGCCACCAACGAGCCGTGCACCGCGAAGAGCGCGGACCACGACCACTCGTGCGTCTCCGCCTGCGGCACCTGTACGGGCGAGGGCGGCTGCCAGACGCGCGCGCTCGTCGCGCTCGGGGCGAGCCGCGTCACGCCCCTCAAGCCGAAGACCAGCCAGGACATCGCGCCGTTCATCGACCACACGCTGCTCAAGGCCGACGCGACGCGCGAAGAGGTCCTCCGGATGTGCGAGGAGGCCAAGAAGCATGGCTTCGCGACCGTCTGCCTCAACGCCAGCAACGTCGCGATCGCCGCGCGCGCGCTCTACGGGAGCTCCGTCAAGGCGATCGCGGTCGTGGGCTTTCCGCTCGGCGCGATGACCGCGCAGGCGAAGGGCTTCGAGACGCGCGAGGCCGTCCGCAGCGGGGCCCGCGAGATCGACATGGTCGTGAACCTCGGCGCCGTGAAGGCCAAGGACTGGTCGACGGTCTACTGCGACATCCTCGCGGTCGTGAACGCCGCCAAGCCCTACCCGGTCAAGGTCATCCTCGAGACCTCGTCGCTCAACTACGACGAGAAGGTCGCCTGCTGCGCGCTCTCCAAGGCGGCGGGCGCGGCCTTCGTGAAGACCTCCACGGGCTTCGGCGGCGGCGGCGCCACGGCCGAGGACGTCGCGCTCATGCGCCGGATGGTCGGCGACGACATGGGCGTGAAGGCCTCCGGCGGCATCCGCTCGACCGCGGACGCGCTGAAGATGATCGAGGCGGGCGCGGATCGCCTCGGCGCCTCGGCCTCGGTCGCCATCGTGCGCGGCGGCGACGCCGGCGCCGGCAAGTACTGAAGGATCACGTGCGTCAGCTCGGCGTCGGGTTGCTGGCGTGGGCGCTCCCGCTGGTGGCGGGCGCAGCTCCCCTCGCGCGCCCGGAGTCCGCCGACTGGCTCGGCCGCGCGCAGTCCGCCTTCGGGATCCTCGGACTCATCGGGATCGGGGTGCTGCTCTCCAAGGACCGCCGCCGGATCCCGTGGCGCGTCGTCGGCGTCGGCACGCTGCTGCAGCTGCTCTTCGCTTTGATCGTGCTCAAGAGCGCGCCGGGGCGGGCGTTCTTCGCGGGGATGAACGACGCGATCGTGCAGCTGCTCGGTTTTTCCCAGGCCGGCGCGGACTTCCTGTTTCGCTCGTTCGTCACCGGCAAGGTCGAGCCGGGGCTCGTCGCGTTCGCCTTCAACGTGCTCCCGACGATCGTCTTCTTCTCCGCCCTGATGACAGTCCTGTATCACCTCGGGATCGTGCAGCGCGTCGTCGCGGGGCTCGCCTGGCTCATGCAGCGCACGATGAAGACGAGCGGCGCGGAGACGCTGTCGACGGCCGGAAACATCTTCCTCGGCCAGAGCGAAGCGCCGCTGCTGATCCGGCCGTATCTGGCGAAGATGACGGAGAGCGAGCTCTTCTGCGTGATGGTCGGCGGGATGAGCTCGACCGCCGGCGGCGTGCTCGCGGCCTACGTCGGCATGCTCAAGGGCAGCTTCCCCGACATCGCCGGTCACCTGCTCGCGGCAAGCGTGCTCTCCGGGCCCGCGACGCTCGTGTTTGCAAAGCTGCTCATCCCCGAGCGCGAGGTGCCCGAGACCGCGGGGGTCACGAAGCTGCAGGAGGGTGAGAAGCTCGACGCGAACGTGATCGACGCCGCCGCGCGCGGCTCCAACGAGGGGCTCTCGCTCGCGTTCAACATCGCCGCGATGCTCATCGCCTTCATCGCGCTGATCGCGCTGCTCAACGCGGTCGTCGGCTGGGCCGGCGGGCTCGCGGGCGTCGAGGCGCTCTCGCTGCAGAAGATCGCCGGCTGGCTCTTCTGGCCGCTGGCGTTCCTGATGGGCGTGCCGCCGAGCGAGTGCGCGACGATCGGCGGTCTCCTCGGCGAGAAGACGGTCATCAACGAATTCGTCGCGTACGCCCACCTCGGCGAGCTGCTCGCGAGCGGCACGCCGCTCTCCTATCGCGCCGTGACCATCGCCTCCTACGCGCTCTCCGGCTTCGCCAATTTTGCCTCGATCGCCATCCAGGTCGGCGGCATCGGGGCGTTGGTGCCGAGCCGCCGCGCGGATCTCGCGCGCCTCGGCCTGCGCGCGGTCGTCGGAGGCTCGCTCGCGTCGTTCCAGACCGCGGCCATCGCGGGCCTGTTGCTCTAGCCGCCCTGCCGCGCCCGTTGCCGCCCCCGCGGGCGGGTGCTACCCCGGAGCCCATGCGCCCCTACGAGCTGATCCACAAGAAGCGCGACGGCGGAATCCTCACGCGCGAGGAGATCGAGGCGTTCCTCTCCGCGTACACGGAAGGATCGCTGCCCGACTACCAGGCCGCCGCGATGCTCATGGCGATCTTCTTCCGCGGGATGAACGACGCGGAGCTCGGCGCGTGGACGCGCGGCATGCTCGAGAGCGGCGACGTGCTGGATCTCTCGGATCTGCCCGGGCGCAAGGTCGACAAGCACTCGACCGGCGGCGTCGGCGACAAGGTCTCGATCCCGCTCGCCCCGCTCGTGGTCGCCTGCGGCGTGCCGGTGCCGATGATCTCCGGCCGAGGCCTCGGCCACACGGGCGGCACGCTCGACAAGCTGGAGGCGATCCCCGGCTTCCGCGTCGATCTCGACGTCGACGACTACCGCCGGCTCGTGGGCACGCTCGGCGTCTGCCTCATCGGCCAGACCTCGCGCCTCGCGCCCGCCGACAAGAAGCTCTACGCGCTGCGCGATGCCACCGCGACCGTCGAGTCGATCCCGCTCATCGCCAGCTCGATCATGAGCAAGAAGCTCGCGGAGGGGATCGACGCCCTCGTGCTCGACGTCAAGGTCGGCCGCGGCGCCTTCATGAAGAACCTCGAGGACGCGCGCACGCTCGCGCGCACGATGGTCGGCATCGGCAAGGAGATGGGCAAGCAGGTCGTCGCGCACCTCACGGACATGTCGCAGCCGCTCGGGCGCACGGTGGGCAACGCGCTCGAGGTCCGCGAGTCGATCGAGCTCCTCCGGGGCGAAGGCCCGCCCGATCTGGTCGAGATCACGCTCGCCCTCGGCGCAGAGATGCTCGTGCTCGGCCAGGTCGCGGCCTCGCCGATCGAAGGGCGCGCAAAGCTGCGCGCGGCCATCGCCGACGGCTCGGGCTTCCGGCGCTTCTGCGAGCTGGTCGAGGCGCAGGGCGGCGATCGCTCCACCATCGAAGATCCGGCAAAGCTTCCGAATGCCTCGCGCACGATCGAGCTCAAGGCGCCCAAGGCCGGCTTCATCACCGGGATCGAGTGTCAGGAGGTCGGCCTCGCGGCGATGGCGCTCGGCGCGGGCCGCGCGCAGAAGGAGGACACGATCGATCCGGCCGTCGGCTTCGTCCTGCGCTGCAAGGTCGGTGACGAGGTGAAGGAGGGCCAGATCATCGCGATCGCGCACGTGAACGGCGGCGACGCCGAGGTGAAGGAGCCGCTGGCACGGCTCGTGCGCGCCTACGAGATCGGCCCGGTGTTCGTCGCGCCGCCGCCGCTCCTGGTCGAGCGGATCGCTTGACGGGGCTGCTGCTCTCGATCGCGCTGGCGGTCGCGCCGCCGACGCCCGCCGCGCTCGCGCACGTCCTGCCGAGCGGGCAGTCGATCGTGCAGGTGCTGCTGGCCGATCTCGACGCCGACGGCGGCGCGGAGGGCGTCGCGATCTCGGAGCCCTCCGAGGGCGCCGGCGAGATCGTCGTGACGATCCTCGATCTCTCCGTGAAGCCCGCGGCCGTGCGCTTTCAGCAGCGGCTGCGCGGGGCAGGGCTCGCGCGCGCGGGCGCGGTCGTGCGGAGCGTCGACCCGATCGGCGCGGTCCTCGTCGTGGTCGCGGCGGCGCCGGCGACGGCCGACGCGCGCTTCGTCGTGCAGCTCTACGCGTTCTCCCGCGGCCAGTTCCGCCCGCTCGTCCCGGAGCCCGCCGAGTTCCGCTCGTTCGGTGGCTTCGGGTTCTCGGACGTGGATCCGGCGCGACCCGGCGAAGAGCTCGTGACCGTGCGCCGGCTGCTCGGCGCCGGCGAGCGCGTCGCGGATCCGCACCGGTACGAGGTGGATCGGTTCTCGTGGGATGGACGCCGCTTCGTCTCCGGCCGTACGATCCGGCCTCCCGAACTCTTCCCCGACGCCGCAGCCGCGACCCGCGCGGCCGGCCTCGAGGGCGATCTGCGCCGCGAGCTCCCGCGCGTCGCCGAGGTGCCGTGATGCAGTCCGCTCCGCCCGATCTCGTCGCCCGCGTCGACGCGCTCGTCGCCGCCGTCCGCGCCCGCACGTCCCTCGCCCCCACGGCCGGGATCATCCTCGGCTCGGGCCTGGGCTCCTTCGCCGACGGCCTCGCGGACGCCGTCGCGATCCCGTACGCCGAGCTGCCGGGCTTTCCGACCTCGAGCGTCGTCGGCCACAAGGGTCGGCTCGTCATCGGCCGCCTCGACGGCTCGGTGATCGCCGCGATGCAGGGGCGCGTGCACGGCTACGAAGGCTGGCCGGCGTGGCAGGTGGCGATCGGCGCGCGGCTGCTCTGCCGGCTCGGGATCCGCGGCCTCGTCGTGACGAACGCGGCCGGCGGCATCCGGCGCGGCATGCAGCCCGGTGAGCTCATGCGGATCACCGATCACATCAACCTCTCGGGCCAGAACCCGCTGACGGGCCCGAACGCGGACGCCTTCGGTCCACGCTTCCCCGACATGAGCACCGCGTACAGCCCGACGCTCGGCGCGCTCCTCGAGCAGGTCGCGGCGTCGGTCGGCGTGCCGGTCACGCGGGGCGTCTACGCGAGCCTCGCCGGGCCGTCCTACGAGACGCCGGCTGAGATCCGGATGCTCGCGACGCTCGGCGCGGACGCCGTCGGCATGAGCACGGTGCCCGAGGCGATCGTCGCGTCGCACATGAAGGTGCCGGTCGCGGGCATCTCCTGCATCACGAACCTCGCGGCGGGCATCTCCGAGCACCCGCTCTCGCACGAGGAGGTCGCCGAGACGGCGGACCGCGTCCGAGCGCAGTTCGGTCGCATGCTCGCCGCGTTCCTGCCGAAGATCGGCTGACCTCCGAGGGAGCAACCATGGCCGCGAAGAAGAAGCCGACGGGCAAGGGCAGCGATCGCCGCGAGTCGCCGCGCGTGGAGCTCGAGTTCCGCGCGCGTCCGAAGGGCGGAACGCGTTGGGTCACCTACGAGGGCGACGTCGGCCTCGGCGGCGTTCGCGCAAAGCTTCCCCATCCGCCGTTCGGCACCGAGGTCGAGCTCGCGATCAAGCTCCCCGGGCTCCGGCGGGAGCTCAAGCTCGACGGTGTCGTGCTGCGCGTGACCGGCAGCGGCCACGACTACGAGGCGCACATCCGCTTCGACGAGATGGCGGTCGAGGACGAGCTCGCGCTCGCGAAGTTCCTCGACGAGTCGGACGCGGCGGAGTGACGGGACGCCTCACGACGAAGCGCCCGTCCGGTCCGGGGGCCGGGCCTTGAGCCACGCGCCCGCGCGGCTCGGCCTCGCGGAGGCGGCGGCGATCGGCCTCAACGGGATCGTCGGCAGCGGGATCTTCCTGCTGCCGGGCGTGCTCTTCCTGCTGGCCGGACCGCTCTCGATCCTCGCGCTCCCGCTCTGCGGGATCGTCTGCCTCGCGGTCGGGCTCTGCTTCGGCGAGCTCGCGTCGCTCGCGGGAAAGCGCGCGGGCGGGCCGTACCGCTACGCCGAGCTCGCGTTCGGTCCGGCGGTCGGCGGCATCGTCGGGAGCCTCGCGATCGCGTCGGGCGTGCTCGGGTGGGCGGCCGTCACGCGCGGCCTCGCCGATCGCCTCGCGCCGCTCCTGCCCGGGCCTGCAGCAGGACTTCCCGCGCCGGCGCTCGCCGCGGTGATCATCGTCGCGCTCGTCGCCGTCAACCTCGTCGGCCTGCGGCCCGGCGTGCGGCTCACCCAGGCGCTGACGCTGGCAAAGCTGCTCCCGCTGATCGCGCTCGCCACGGTCGGCCTCTTCTACGTGGAGCCCGCCCGGCTGTTCGTGGCGCCACCGTCGGGCGAGGGCGCGGTCTCGGCCGTCTTCCTCTGTATCTTCCTGCTCGCCGGCTTCGAGTACGCCGCGGTCCCGGCCGCCGACGCGCGCGATCCGGCGCGCGACGTCCCGAGAGCGCTCGGCGGCGCGATCGGCACGGCGATCATCCTCTACGCGCTGCTGCAGCTGGTGTTCGTCGGCACGGTCGACGACCCGGCGAACGCCAAGGCGCCGCTCGAGGCGGCCGCCGGCGTCGTGTTCGGCCCGACCGGCGCGCTCGTGCTCGGCGCGGCGGCGACGGTCTCCATGCTCGGGTTCTCGGCCGGCAGCGCGCTCATCGCCCCGCGCTACGTCGCCGCGCTCGCCGAAGATGGTTTGCTCCCCGCCTTCCTCGCCCGCCGGAGCGCGCGCACGAACGTGCCGGCCTTCGCGACGATCGTCCTCGGCGCCGTCGCGGCGGGGCTCGCCGCGAGCCTCGACTTCCGCCAGCTCGTCGACACCTCGACCGTCGCCGTCGTCGCGCAGTACGCCCCCGCCTGCCTGGCCGTGCCGGTGCTCCGCCGCCGCATGCCCGACGCCCCGCGCGCCTTCCGCCTCCCAGCCGGCGGCTTCGTCGCCGTCGCGACCGCGGCCCTCCTCGTCGGCCTCGCCGCGGTCCACGTCTCCGCGCGGGAGGTGATCGTCTCGCTCGCGCTCGCGGCGGCCGGTACTTGCGCTCCTGCCCGGTTCCGTGGGTTGATCGTCCTATGA
>CAYHCR010000142.1:0-7514 GCA_964354895.1 uncultured Myxococcales bacterium
CGCCGCTGCCGCCAGGGCCGCCGCTCCCCGACGGGCTGGACGCCGCGCTGCACGATGCGAGCACGGCGAGGGTGACGAATCCGAGGGCGAGTCGACGCAGCACGGGGCCTCCGAGGCGGAAAGCCGGGCATGTTACCCGGAGTCGGCCCCGCGTCGAGGTCCGACCCTGGACCTCGTCCTGCGCCGGACGACGACCGCTGGCGCGCCCGCTCCCCCCAACGCCCGACTACTGCAGCGGCAGCCCCGCGCTGATCCGCAGCGCGACGTGCGCAGACGCCAGCTCCGCGCGCGCCTGGATCTGGTTGACCTCCGCGCCGAAGAGATCGCGCTCCGCCTGGATCACGTCGGTCTGCGTCGCCGCGCCGACGTCGTACCGATCCCGGATGAGCTGCGCCGCGCGCCGCGCCGCCTCGACCTGGGCGGCGGACGAGGTGAGCTTCTGCACGGCGGTCGTGAGCCGCTGCCAGTCCGAGAAGAGCTGATCGCGCGCCGTGAGCTGCTGCTTCTCCACCGCGAGCGCTGCCACGTTCGCGCCCGCGCGCGCAGCATTGCCGGCGAACCAGGTCGGCGCGTCGAGCCGCCAGCCGAGCACGAGGCCGGTGGTCCAGGAGTCCGTCTCGCCGGCGAAGCCCGACGCGTTGGAGAGGCGCTCGGTGAAGTGGGCCGAGAGCGTCGGCAGGTAGGCGAGGCGCGCCACCCGCGCGGCCGCGTCGGCGTACGCCGCGTCCTTCGTCGAGGCGCGCACGCCAGGCAGCGCGCCGAGCTTCCCCTCCAGCTCCGGCAGCGGCGCGTCGGGCGCCGGATCGTCCGCCGGCAGCGTGGCCTCCTCCGCGACGTCGAGCCCCGTCAAGCTCTGCAGCGATCGCCTCGTGAGCGCGACGGCGGAGAGCGTCTCTGCGACGGCCTGCCGACCCCGCTCGACCTCGGCGCGCGCGCGCAGCAGCTCCACCTCGGTGGCCGCGCCGAGCGAGCCGCGGATCTCCTGCAGCTTGAGCTGGGCCTCGGCCACGCCGAGCGACCGCTGCGCGGCGTCCCGCACCGCGAGCGACGCCGCGTAGGCGAACCACGTCGCCGCGAGCTGCCGGCGGATCGCGTCGCGCACGACGTCCTGGCGCAGGCCCGCCGCCTCGTCCGCGATCGAGGCCGCGCCGACGCGGGCCCAACGAACCGTGTCGATGAGCGGCAGCTCGAGCCGGAGCACGGCGTCGTACTGGTCCTCGGGCGTGATGACGATCGGGTCGCCGCCGGGCGCGAACGGCCCGACCTCCACGGGGCGCTGGTTGCGCGTCCACGTCCCCTGCGCAGAGAGGAACGGCAGCAGGCCGGCCCACGCCTGGTGCAGCTCTGCGGCCGCGCGCAGCCGCTGCTCGCGCGTGATCCGGCCGTCGAGGTTCGCGTCGTCCGCGGCGGCGATCAGCTCCGGCAGCGTCGTCGCCGAGGCGAGCTGCGGTACCAGCAGTCCCAGCGTGAGCAGGGCCGACGTCAGCAGGCGCGCGCGGATCACTTGGCCACCTCGGCGCTCGCGGAGGCGTCGCCGCGGAGCTTGCGGAGCAGCCGCCCCAGGAACTGCTGCACATCGTCGAAGTACGAGTAGGCGACGGGCACCGCGAGCAGCGTGAGCAGGAGCGACATCACCTGCCCGCCGACCACCACGCCCGCCGTCGCGCGACTGAAGCCGGAGCCGACGCCGCGCGCGGTGACGAGCGGGATCATGCCGGCGACGAACGCGAGCGTCGTCATGAGGATCGGGCGGAGCCGGTCCTCGTTGCCCTTGAGGATCGCGGCGAGCCGCACCGCCCCCTCGAGCGCGCGGCCCTGCTTCTCCTCGCCGCCGTGCGTGGCGAGCGCGGCCTCGATCCGCGCCGCGGGGATGATCCCGGCAAACATTCCAACGATCGACGCCTGCGAGTCGCGCGAGGCGATCGCCGCGAGCGCCGCCGTGAGCCGCCCCGCCCAGCGCTCGCGGAGCTTGTTGGTGTGATCGATCTGGAGGATCGCGTTCTTCTTCACGACGCCGAAGAGCACGAAGATCCCGAGGAAGCTGTAGATGTCGAGCGCCTGGTCGAAGAGGATGATCGAGAGGATCGCGAAGGGCAGCGTGAGCGGCAGCGACAGGAGGATCGTGACCGGGTGCAGCCACGACTCGAACTGCGCCGCCAGGATCAGATACATGAAGACCATCGAGGCGAGCAGGCCGAAGACGAAGGAGAGGCCCGTCTCCTTCATGAGCTTGGTCTGGCCCATCGGCCGGATCGCGTAGCCCTTCGGCAGGTTCTCGGCCTCGACCGCCGCGACGATCTGCTCGCCGATCGCGCCCTGGTCGGCGCCGGGCGCCGGGTTCGCGTAGTAGCTGATCTGCCGCTGGCGCTGGAAGCGGTTGATCGTCGTCAGCGACGAGGTCTCCACGAGCTTCACGACGTCCGAGAGCGAGACGAGGCCGAGCTTGCGCGAGGGCACCGTGAGCAGGCCGAGCTTCTCCGCGCTCATGCGGTACTCGTCGGTCGCGCGCAGCCGGATCTCGTACTGCTCGCCCGCTTCGGCGTAGGTCGAGACCTTCTGGCCGGCGACGAGGAGCTGCAACGTCTGCGCGATGTCGACGACCTGCACGCCGAGATCGGCGGCCTTCGCGCGGTCGATCTCGACGGAGAGCTCCGGCTTGCCGCTGATGAGCGTGCTGTCGAGGTCGACGGCGCCGGGGATCTTCCGCAGCCGCTCCATGATGCGTCCGTTCGCCGAGGAGAGCACGGCGAGGTCGGGGCCGGAGAGCGTGTACTGCAGCCGCTGCGTCGCCTGCCCGCCGCCGAAATCATTCACGTCCGCGATGTTCACGCGCAGGTCCGCGGGGAGCTGCGGGAGGATCGTGCGACGCACGACGTCCTTGAACTCGTCCTGCGTGATCGAGCGCTCGGAGGGCTGCGTCATCTTCACGAAGATGCGCGCGACGTTCGGGGTGCGCGCGCCGTCGTCGCCGATCGTCAGCAGCGTCGCCGTGACCTCGGGCCGCTCGCGGATGATGCGCGCGACCCGCAGGCCGACGACCTCCGTCGCCGCGACGCTGCGCCCCTCGGGCAGCCGCACGATCACCTCGAACTGGGCGCGGTCGTCGATCGGCAGGAAGCCCTTGCGCACCATCTTCCCGAGCGGCGCGGTCGACACGAGCGCGCCGAGCGAGAGGAGCACGACGGCCCATCGGTGCCGCATCGAGAAGGCGAGCAGCTTCGCGTAGCCGCGATGCCACGGGCCGTAGCCCCACTCGGTGATCCGCTCGAGCAGCGGCTTCTTCCCGCCCGGCCTGTGCTTCTTGAGCCAGTGCGCCGCCAGCATCGGCGTCATCGTGAAGGAGACGAAGAGCGAGACGGCGATCGAGAAGCTCATCGTCACGCCGAAGCTCGCGAGGAAGCGCCCCGGGATGCCCGCGACGAACGCGATCGGGAGGAAGACGGCGATGAGCGAGAGCGTGGTCGCGGTGACCGCCATGCCGAGCTCCGCGGTGCCGGCGATGGCCGCCTCGCGCGGCTCCATGCCGTCCTCCTCGACGTGCTTGAAGATGCCCTCGAGCACGACGATCGCGTCGTCGATCACGATGCCGACCGCGAGCGCGAGCGCGAGCAGCGTGATGCTGTTGAGCGTGTAGCCGGCGATCTTCATCAGCGCGAAGGTGCCGACGATCGAGGTCGGGATCGCGAGCGACGCGATGATCGTGCTGCGGAAGTTTCCCAGAAAAAAGAGCACGATGAGGGCCGCGAAGAGCGCGCCGAGCACGAGGTGTTCGGTCACCGCGTCGGTCGCGGTGCGGATGACCGCCGAGCCGTCACGCTGGATCTCGAGCGAATAGCCGGGCGGCAGCTCGACGGCGATCTCCTCCATCTTCTCCTTGACGCGATCGACGACGGCGAGCGTGTTCGTGCCCGACTGCTTGCGCAGCGCGAGGAGGACCGTCGGCTCCTCGTTCCAGACGGCGGCGGTGTCCGCGTCCTCGACGCCGTCGACCACCTCTGCGAGCTCGGAGAGCCGGATCGTGCGGCCGTCCTGCTCCTTCACGACGATGTCGCCGAGCAGGTCGACGCTCGGGACGCGGCCGTTGACCTTCAGCGTCAGATAGTCGCGCGACTGGTCGAGGCGCCCGCCGGGGAGCGTGACGTTCTGCGCGCCGATCGCGGCGGCGACCTGCGCGGGCGCGACGCCGAGCGCGCGCAGCTGCAGCGGATCGACGCGGACCTGGATCTGCCGCTTGCGGCCGCCGATGAGGCTCACCTGGCCGACGCCGAGCACCGACTCGAGCCGACGCCGGACGACGCGATCCGCGAGATCGGTCGTCTCGTGCAGCTGTGCCAGCCTGTCGCCGGAGACCTTCGACGAGCGGAGCGCCAGAAACAGGACCGGTGAGGCGTCCGGATCGAACTTCTGCACGATCGGCGGATCGATGCCGCGGGGGAGCTCGGCGAGCGTCGCGTTGATCTTCTGCTGCACCTCCTGGACCGCGACGTCGACGTTCTTCTCGAGCTTGAACTGCACGAGCACCTGCGAGACGCCCTCGCTCGAGACCGAGCGGAGCTCCTCGATGCCGCTGACCGTGTTGATCGCCCCCTCGAGCTTGTCCGAGATCTCCCGCTCGATGTCCTCGGGGGAGGCGCCCGGCTGCGTCGTGATGACGATGATCGTCGGGATCTCGATCTTCGGGAACTGATCGACGCCGAGCGAGCGATAGAAGACGCCGCCGACGACGAGGATGACGATCGACAGCACCGAGGCGAAGACGGGCCGGTCGATGCAGAGCCGCGCGAGCCAGTGCACGGGCTACTCCTGCACCGCGAGCGGCGCGCCGTCGCGGAGCGAGGCGGGCGGGTTGACGACGACCTTCGTGCCGGGCTCGAGCTTCTCGAGCACCGCGACGCGGCCGTCCTTTCCGCTGCCGAGCTTCACGACGTGCTCCTCGGCGCTCGTTCCCTTGACGACGAAGAGCCGCCGCACGGTGCCCTCCGCGCGGATCGCGGACTCGGGGACCGTGAGCGCCTCCTCGTCCCCCACGAAGAGCTGTACGGTGGCAAACATGCCCGGCCGCAGCTCGCGCGCGGCGTTCGGAGCCACGGCCTCGACCACGAGATCGCGCGTGGTCGCCCGCAGCGCGGGTCCCAGATACTTCACGGTCGCCGGGAAGCGCCGGCCCGGGAAGGCCGCGACCTCGAGCTCGAGCGTCTGCCCCTCGCGCACCTGACCGACGGCGCTCTCCGGCACGCTGATCGTCAAGCGCACCGGCTCGATCGCGAAGATCGAGGCGACGCGCGAGGCGGGCATCACGTACTCGCCGACGTTCACGTGGCGCTCGCCCACGACCCCGTCGATCGGCGCGCGGATCGTCGTGTCTCCGGCGAGCTTTCCGGCGAGCTCCGCCTGCGACCGCGCGGCGTTCGCCGAGTAGATCTGCGAGGAGCACTGCGTCTTCTGCCGGTCGTAGTCGGCCTTCGTGAGCGCGCCCTTCGCGAACAGCGCGTCGGCCCGCTCGCAGTCGAGCGTCGCCTGCGCGAGCTGCGCCTCGGCGGCCTTCGCCTGGGACGAGGCGGCCTCGGCCTGGAAGGTCGCGGCCTTCGCGTCGACGCGCGCGAGCACGTCGCCCGCTTTCACGGCCTGACCGCGCTCGACGTAGGTGGCTGTCACGCGGCCGGCGACGTTGGCGGCGACCTCGGACTGCTTGTCGGCGACGACGCTGCCGGTGAGCGAGAGCCAGCGCGGGACCTTGCCGGACTCGACCGTGCCGAGCTCGACCTTCGTGGGAAGCGCCGAGGCTCTGGCGTCGGCCTTCTCGGGGTTCGCGGCGGGCGGCCTGCAGCCGACGAGCAGCAGCGGCGCGAGGAGCAGGAGTGCAGATCTCATGACGGGGCGTTCCTTCACGGCGCGAGCGCGCGGGCGAAGAGGCGCGCGAGCTCGGCGTGGTAGCCGGCCTCGGCCTTCGGAGAGAAAGGACTGCCGGTGATGTGGGCGAGCATCGCGCGGGTCTGCAGCGCACCGAGGATGGCGTAGGCGGCGGTGTCGGTCTCCGCGGCGCTGACGAGGCGCGACTTGCGGGCGGCCGCGAGCCAGCGCTGCAGCGCGCGCAGCGCGACCTCCGGGGGCTTCTCTTCGGGGAAGACCTCTTCGATCGGGATCCCGCTCTCGCGCAGCACGAGGATGCAGGGCATGACCTCCGCGAGCGAGCGCGTCGCGTCGGCGAAGAGCGCCCGGAGCTGCGCCTCCAGCGGCGCGTCGGACGGGCCCTCCGCGAGCCGCTCCACCCAGGGGGGGCGCACGGACGGCCGCAGCGCGGCGAGCAGGAGCTCCCGGCGACTGCCGAAGCGCTTGAGCAGCGCGGGCGTGCTGACGGCGAGCTCTTCGGCGACCCGATCGAGCGAGACCCCGGGCCCGTGTTCGAGCGCGTGGGCGCGCATCGCGGCGAGGATCTGCTCGTCGCTGATCTGTCGGGGTCGGCCCATCAGCGTTCGTTAGTAATCAGATACTAACGAACGCGCAACGGGCGGGGCGGGGCGTCAGCCTCCGAACGGGTCGACCGTCACCAGATCGTCGCGGAGGAGCTCGGGCGTCAGCAATTCCCGCTCCTCCGAGCCCATGTCCTCGAGGATCCAGGCGAGCGCCGCGCGGATCTCGGCCCGGTAGCCGGCGGGATCCTTCGCCGGATCCCGCACGTCGAGCGCCCCCAGGCGCGCCCGCTGCTCTCGGTGCTCCTCGTCCATGTGCGCCACCCGCTCGGCGCTCCAGGCGTCGCCGAAGCGCAGCGCCGGCCGGAGGATCTCCTCCTCGTGCGCGATGTGCGCGAGGAAGATCGAGATGAAGCCGTGCAGCCCCGCCGTGACGCCCGCCGGCACCGGGTCGGTGGCCTCCCCCGAGCCCGCGAGCGTCGTGTGCAGCTCTGCGATGCGCACGCGCAGGCGCTCGTGCTCCCCGAGAATCGTCCGACGGATCTCGCTCTCTTTGAGCTCCACGACGTCCCCCCCTCTTCGATTTGCGGTCCCTGCGGTCCCTGCGGTCCCTACGGTCCCACGCCAAAACCCGCCGCCGCCTTCACCGCCGCGTCGACGAGCGGCGCGGGCCACAGCCCGAAGCCCACGACCGCCAGCAGACACAACGCGATCGCCGCGCTCACGCCCGCCGCCGGCCGCACCGGCGCCGGGTTGCTGCCGTCGGACATGAAGGTCGAGCGCGCCACGGAGAGATAATAGAACAGCCCGATGACCGCCGTGCTCACCGCGAGCAGGACCAGCACGGTCTCGCCGGCCCTCCACGCCGCCAGAAACAGGAACAGCTTCGACCAGAAGCCGACGACGAACGGGATGCCCGCGAGCGAGAGCAGGAACACCAGCAGCGCGCCGCCGAGCCAGGGAGAGCGCCGCGAGAGGCCCGCGAGCTGCGTGAGCGAGTGGCCGCCCGAGCTCTCGCTCGCCGCGTGGACCACGAAGAAGGCGCCCATGTTCGTGAAGACGTAGGTGGCGAGAAAGAAAGGGGCCATCACCAAGCCCTGCCGC
>CAYHCR010000143.1:0-7506 GCA_964354895.1 uncultured Myxococcales bacterium
GCAGTCGGAGTCGCGGGTGCACTGCGGCGGGAGATCGGGGATGCAGAACCCCGCGAGGCAGCTCTCGAACGGTCCGCAGTCGGCGTCCGACGTACAGCCGCCCGGCACGACGCAGGAGCCGTCGATGCACTGCAGCATGCCGCTCGGCTCGAAGACGAGGCAGTCCTCATCGGTGAAGCAGGTCAGCTGCGGGACGCAGCCGCCGCTGATGCAGGTGTAGCCGTTCTGGCAGTCGGCGTCGCGCTGGCAGCCCTCGGGCTGGCAGACGCCGAAGCTGCAGACATTCCCGGGGCCGCAGTCGGCGTCGAGCCGGCACTCGGCGCCCACGACGCACGCGCCGTTCTGGCAGACGAGGCCGGCGCTGCACTCGGCGTCGCGGATGCAGCCCGACTGGCAGACGCCAGAGCGGCAGAACTGGTTCGCGGGGCACTGCGCGTCGTTCTGGCAGCCGACGTCGACGCAGCGGTTGCTCTGGCAGAGCTGCAGCGCGGCGCAGTCCGTGTTCCGGAAGCACTCCGCCGCCGTGCAGATCCGGCTCTCGCAGATGAAGCCGACGCGGCAGTCACCGTCGAGCTGACAGCTCGTGCGCGGGATGCACCGGCCCGCGAACGGGTCGCAGACCTCGCCCGCGGCGCACTCGGCGTCCACCGTACACTCCGGCGGATCGACGCAGGCGCCGAGGCGCGGGTCGCAGACCTGTCCGTTGCTGCACTCGGCGTCCGTGCGGCAGGGCGGCGTCACGCAGACGCCGCTGAAGGGATCACAGCTCTGGCCGGGCTGGCAGACGACGCCGACGCACAACTGGGACTGGCACGTCCCGCCGACGCAGGCGTATGGCCAGCCGGGGCAGTCCTGGTCGCTGCGGCAGCCGGACTGGACGCAGGTCCGCGTGTTCGGATCACAGAGCGATCCGGCGGCGCAGTCGAAGTCGCCGCGGCAGCCCGCGATGCACGTCAGCGTCTGCCAGTCGCAGACCTGACCGGGCCCGCAGTCCTGATCGCCGTTGCAGCGCGGCAGGCAGACGCCCGTCTGCGCGTCGCACTGCTCGCCGACCGGGCACACCACGCCGCGGCAGAGGCCGTCCTCGCACGTGCGGGTGCGGGCGTCGCAGAACTGTCCCGGGGCGCACTCGAAGTCGCTCTGGCAACCGCAGCAGACGCACTGGCCACTCGCCACATCACACAGGAACGGCTGCGCGCACTCGCTGGTGTTCGTGCAGCCGTTGAACGGCACGCAGGTGAAGGTCTGGGGATCGCAGGTGAAGCCCTGCGGGCAGTCGCGATCGCTCTGGCAGAAGGGCTGGGCGACCTCGCAGCGGGCGGTGTTCGGGTTGCAGAACAGGCCGGCGCCGCACTGCTGATCGGAGAGGCAGCCGGGCACGCATGACTGGGCCTCGCAGATCGTCGGGAGCGGGCAGTCGCCGTCGTCCTGGCAGCCGACGCCGAAGCAGGTGCGGCTGCGCGGATCGCAGAAGCCGCCGGGGCACTCGGCGTCGGCGCGGCAGCCGGGCCGGCAGTCGCCGGAGCGGGCGTCGCAGACATTCCCGGCGGGGCAGTCGTTGTCCCGACTGCAGCCGGTGGGCACGCACTGGCCGAATTCGCACGCCTGACCGGCGGGACAGTCGGTGTCGACGCGACAAACGGGGAGCGGCTGGCAGAAGAAGAGATCGCAGGTCTCGCCCGGACGGCAGTCGGCGTCGGTGCGACACTCGGGCACCAGGCAGCCGCCGAGCAGGCAGATCTCGCCACGACGGCACTGCGCGTCGGAGGTGCACTGGCCGAACTGGCACGCGCCGTCGATGCAGATCAGGCCGAAGTCGACGCACTCCGCGTCGCTGTTGCACGGGATCAGCGGCTCGCACCGGCCCGCCGCGCAGCGGAAGCCGGCGCTGCACTGCGCGTCGTCCTGGCACGAGGCGGCGACGCAGCGTCCGAACTCGCAGATGTTCCCGGCCCCGCACTGCGAATCAGTCGTGCAGTCCTGCGGCGGGACGCACTGGCCGAGCTCACAGACGAGCCCCGGACCGCAGTCGACGTCGAGCCGGCACGCCGGGTCTCCGACGCACGCGCCGTTCACGCAGCTCCGGCCGGGCAGGCAGTCGCCCGACGTGTCGCAGCCGGGCATGCAGCTGCCGCGCTCGCAGGTGTTCTCCGGCGGGCACTCGCGGTTGCTCCGGCAGCCACCGACGCAGACTCCATCCTGGCACTGCTGTCCGGGCGGGCACGCCACGCCAGCGCAGTTGTCGACGCGACGGCAGGCCGGCGGGCTCGTGCCCGGGTCGCAGAAGAAGCCGTCGGGACAGCCGGTCGCGAAGCAGTCGTCCGGCTGGCAGAGACCGTCCCGGCAGCTCGAGCCGGGCGGGCAGCCTCCGACGCAGCCGATCGGCTCGCAGGCGCCTCGCAGACACGTGGAGCCGGGCGGGCACTGCTCGTCGGAGTTGCAGCCGTCGGTGCACTGGCCGTCGACGCAGAAGAAGCCGTTCGGGCAGTCGCGATCGGTGATGCAGGCGGGCTGCTCCGTGCAGGTCCCCTCGACGCAGAGGAAGCCGGGATCACACTCGTCGCTGGAGCGGCAGCCGTTGGGGATGCAGGCGCCGCCCTCGCAGCGGACCGGGCAGAGCTCGGGATCGCGCGGGTCACAGCCGCAGTCGAGGTCCGAGGTGCAGCCGAGCGGGACGCACGTGCCTGCGGCGCAGCGGAACGAGCACGGGAACACGCCGCCTGCGCAGCACTGTGCGTCCTCCGTGCAGCCGGTCGGCACACACGAACCATCCAGACACGTCGAACCCTCGGGGCAGGAGGGATCGCAGCCGGCCTCCTGGCAGAGCCCGCCGACGCAGACGTCGCCGGGCAGACAGTCGAGGTCGCTGGCGCACTCGGGCACGCAGGCCCCGTCGCGACAGATCGTGCCGCCGTCGCAGTCGACGTCCGCGTTGCAGCCGGCGCCGGGGTCGAGGCAGACGCCACCGATGCAGATCTCCCTGCCCGCGCAGTCCCGATCCGAACGGCACGCCTCGTCGGACTCCACGCAGCGGCCGGTCGTCGCGGCGTTGTCCTCGAAGGCGCAGCGGAAGCCCTCGGAGCACTCTCCGTCGGACGCACAGGCGTCCAGCGGGGTCCTGCCGCAGGCGCTCGCGCCGACGAGGGTTGCCAGCAGCGCCAGCAGGAGCGGAAGGGCGCGGTTCATGACAGACCTCGGGCGACGCCCCGGGAGCGGGCGCGGAAAGCGGCAGAGCGGGATTGTCGATCGATGCCGCCGCGTTGTCCAAGAACGCGGGGACCCCGATCGTGTCGGGAGGAGCAAGCGGCGTTCCGGCGAAATCCCCACGACGGATCAAGGGCTTGCGGCAGCCGCGCGCGCGGCGGCCGCAGAAATTCGTGGTGGTGTGGTGCGATCGAACCCGGCCTTATCCGATCCGCTCCCGGAGGAACGCCGCGATCTTCGGGAAGACCTCCGCCGCCGCGGTGCGCCCGAGCAGCAGATCGCCGTGGCCGTAGTCCTCCTTCAGCCCCGTCGCGCGACCGAGCGCCTCGCAGCGCTTCTCCCGTGGGCCGAGCCGTTCGTGGGCCTCCGCCACGCACGCGGGCGGGACGAGGCCGTCGTGGCTGCCGGAGAGCAGCAGCGCAGGCGCGCGGTGGGCGGCCATCCGGGCGCGATAGTCGATCGCGCCGTCGCGCGAGGTGAAGCGGTCGTGGGCGGCCCAGGACGCGAACTGCGCGATGAGCGGCGCGGGGACGCGCTCGATGCCGTGGGCCAGAAAGCGACGGATCACGTGCCCCTCGATCGCGCCGGGCAGCACGATCGGCCGGACCAGGGGCGGCGTGAAGAAGCCCGACCACGGCGCCGCGACGCGGGCGGGCAGGCCCGGGAGGCCGACAATGCCGCCGATCCAGCCGAGATTTCGGGCGATCCAGGCGAGCCGGGGTTGGTGTCGAAAGCCGCTCGGGCTGCCGACCGCCACGAGGCACGCCAGCGAGTCGGCCGCCTCGGTCCCGCCGAGCGCGAAGGCGATCATGCCGCCCATCGAGTGGCCGACCCACGCGACCTGCGCCGCGCCGCTGATGGCCTTGACGTGCTCGATCGCGGCGGGCGCGTCGAGCGCGCAGAACGCGTCGAAGTCGATCGGCCCTGCGCGGGCCGGCGCGAGGCTCCCGGCCGTGCCCCGCAGCGAGAGGACGAAGACGTCGTGGCCCTCCGCGGCGAGGTGCTGCGCGAGCCCGAACGGCGCCGGATAGTCCATGTTGAGGTGGTTGACCCCGAGGCCGTGGCACAGCAGGACGGGCGAACGAAAGCCGCCGTCGCGGACGGGCGGGTAGCGATAGAGCGGGAGGGTCCATCCGTCGGCGGTCGTGACCCGGTGAGACTCTCCGTGTCCACGATCGACGCGGAAGAGTCGGCGCCAGAAGGTGACGTGGGCGGCGGTCGCGAGCGCGATCGCGCCGACGGCGAGGCCGCCGAGCGCCAACCAGTTGAGCCACTCCACGGCCGCCTCCTCGCCGCGCTCGGCGCCCCGCGGGGCGTGCGCGCGCCGCTTCGCACGTCATAAACCATCGAAATCACGAGAGAAACAGACACGCACCTCTGCTCACATCCGACCACGTTTGCCAGATCATCGATATCACAGCGGTTTCTCGGAGCCAGTCGGAGCGATCGGGTGCGTAGGAGCGTTCGCACCCGGCTGCCCACAGCCCGCCAGGCAGATTCGCAACCTACTGCGATTCCTTGGTATTTTTACGAGGCGACGTGGCGCAGTGCGGCATGACGCTTGCTTTGGGTGGCCACCGATTCGTACGCTCGGGGCTCGAAAGCGCCCCATCCTCTTCTCCGAGGTGCCCGAACGATGATCGGCCGAAAGTGGGTCTACGTCCTGCCCAACGCTTTCACCGTCTCCTCCATCTTCTGCGGCATCTACGCGATGAGCCTCGTCTCGGGTCAGCCGACCTCGGACTCGTTCTTCCGCGCCGCGCTCGCGATCGTCTTCGGGATGCTCTTCGACGGCGTCGATGGCCGCGTGGCGCGCCTGACGAAGACCGAGTCCGACTTCGGCATGCAGCTGGACTCGCTCGCGGACGTCATCACGTTCGGCGCGGCGCCGGCGCTGCTGCTCTACAAGTGGGCGCTCGAGCCGCTCGGCTTCGCAGGGCTCTTCATCGCCTTCTCGTTCGCGGCCTGCGGCGCGCTGCGGCTCGCTCGGTTCAACGTGCTCGAGATGCGGGGCCAGAAGGGCTCGAGCGACTTCTTCGTCGGCCTGCCGATCCCGCTCGCGGCCGGCATGGCCGTGTCGATCGTGATCGCGCACAACCGCGGCTTCGGCGATCAGCTCCCGCCGGCGTGGCCGGTCGCGGCGATGACGCTGCTGCTCTCGTTCCTCATGGTCTCGACGGTCCGCTACCGCACGTTCAAGAAGGCGAAGCTCTCGCGCCGCTCGCTCGGCATGGCGGGCCTGCTCGCGACGACGGCGCTCGTGATCGCGGTGCAGTATCGCGCCTCGTTCGCCTTCGTGACGCTCGCTTCGCTCTACGTCGTGATGGGCCTCGTCGAGGGCGTGGTCGGCTTCGGACGCCGGCGCGCGGAGCGCCGGGCCGCGGCCCGCGCGGCGGCGATGACCTCCGGGCGGGTCGCGAGCGTCGAAGACGAAGAGGACGAGGACGAGGACGACGAGCTGGAGAGCGACGAGGACGGCGAGGCGCCTCGCGCCTGATCGCGACCTGTGTCCCGGACCTTTGAAGAGCGCGTCTCGCTCGCGTGGTCGAGCGGGCTCGGCGCCGGCTACTTTCCGATCGCCTCCGGCACCTTCGGCTCCCTCTGCGCGCTGCCCGTCGTCTGGGCGTTCTCGCACCTCTCCTGGCCGCTCTGGCTCCTCACGATCGCGGCCTTCTTCGCGATCACCGTCCACGCGGCCGGGATCGCGGGCCGAGTGCTCGGCGTCGTCGACGCGAAGCAGATCGTCTCGGACGAATTCCTCGGGCTGATGCTCTCGCTCGCCTTCGTGCCCGTCGGCTGGAAGAGCTATGCCGCTGGCTTCGTGCTCTTCCGGATCTTCGACATCACCAAACCGTGGCCGGCCTCCTACTTCGACACGAAGGTGAAGAACGGCTTCGGCGTCACGATGGACGACGTCGTCGCGGGGCTCTACGCGCGGGTGGTGCTCGAGGGCCTGCTGCGGCTGGGCTGGATCACCTGACGGCACGCTCGCCTCGGGGGCGGCTGGCGGGCTAGATGCGTCCATGCGCGTGGAGATCCTCGGGACCGGCGACGAGCTCGTCACCGGACAGATCGTCGACACCAACGGGCCGTGGCTCATGGAGCGGATCACCGCGCTCGGGCTGACCGTCGCGCGCACGGGCGCGATCGGGGACGAGCCGGCAGAGCTGATCGCGGAGCTGCGCGCAGCGGCGGCGCGCGCCGACGTGGTGCTCGTCACCGGCGGGCTCGGCCCGACGCTCGATGACCACACCGTCGACGCGCTCTGCGCCGCCTTCGGGCTGCAGGCGCCGCTCGATCCAGCAGAGCTGTCCCGGATCCACGCGCGCTTCGCCCGGATGGCCCGGACGCCCACGCCGAACAACGACCGACAGGCGCGCGTCCCGGTCGGCGCGCGCTCGCTCGGCAACGAGCTCGGCACGGCGACCGCCTTCGTGCTGCCGGTCGGTCGCTGCGAGCTCTGGTGCTTCCCGGGGGTGCCGCGGGAGCTCAGGGGCCTCGCCGAGCTGCACCTGCTCCCGGCGCTGGAGGCCCGCGCGCGCGCCGCGGGGCAGGTCCGCGCCTATCGCGAGGTGCGCACGGCCCTGCTGCCGGAGTCGCAGATGGACGAGCTCGTCCGGCCGCTGCTCGCCGCGCACCCGCATGTCCGCTACGGGACGCGCACCACCCTGCCGGAGAACCACGTGAAGCTCCGCGCCTCCGGGGCGACGCAGGAGGAGGCGACCGAGCGGGTCGAGGCGCTCGAGCGGGAGGTCCGCGCGGCGCTCGGACCGTGGGTCTTCGGCGGCGCGGGGGTCACGCACGCGCAGGCGACCCTGCAGGCGCTGCTCGCGGCCTCGCGGAGCGTCGCCTTCGCCGAGTCGCTCACGGCGGGCCTCGCCTGCTCCACGCTCGCCGAGGTGCCGGGCGCGAGCCGCGCGCTGCGGGGCGGCGTGGTCGCGTATGGCGTCGACGAGAAGCGCGCGCTGCTCGGGGTCTCTGCCGAGCTGATCGAGCGCGAGGGGCCCGTCTGCGCCGAGGTCGCGCTCGCGATGGCCGAGGGCGTGCGGGCGCGGACCGGCGCGAGCCTGGGCGTCGGGGTGACGGGCTGGGCCGACGGCGGCGCCCCCGGCGCGGAGGCCGGCCGCGTCTTCGTGGCGATCGACGGCGGCGGCGCGCCGCGCGTCGTGGAGCGCCGGATCGCGCTTGGCCGGAACGAGGTCCGCCGCGTCGCGGCCGCGCTCGCGCTCGAGCTCGTGCGACGACGCGTGCTGGGGCTCGAGGAGCCGTGACGACGGGCGCGCGCCCGCTGCCGCTGCCTGC
>CAYHCR010000144.1:0-7504 GCA_964354895.1 uncultured Myxococcales bacterium
CGCAAGCGCCTCGCGGCGGCCGAGCGGCTCGCGGCCAAGCGGGAGAAGGGCTTCTTCGCGGAGCTCGATCGCGCGCTGCACGCCTACCTCCACACGAAGCTCGACCGCCCGACCGTCGGGCTGACCCGCGAGGAGCTCGCCCGGACGCTGCGTGAGGCGGGCGGTCCCGAGGCCGCCGTGAGCGCGCTGCACGCGGCGCTCGAGGCGTGCGATCTCGGCCGCTTCGCGCCGGGACCGGTCGACGTCGCTGCCGTCGATCGCGCGCTCGCCGCCGCCGCGGTCTGCATCGATCGCCTGGAAGAGACGGCTGGCTTCGGGAGGCGCGTATGAGCCTGGACGTCGCCGCCGCGCTCGCCGCGATCCGCGAGGGCCACGAGGCGTGGGAGAACGCCGACTTCGCGGGCGCCGCCGCGGCGTACGAGCGCGCGCTCGCGGTGGGCGCCGACTCTGCAGAGCTGCACTACGACCTGGGCAACGCCTGCTACCGGGCCGGCCGCCTCGGCTGCGCCTCGCTGCACTACGAGCAGGCGCTGCGGCGGGCGCCCGGCCACGAGGACGCCACCGCGAACCTCGAGCTGATCCGGCGGCAGGGCAAGGACGCGGTGCTGCTCGCGGCAGAGGAGCCGTTCGCCTCGCGCGTCGGCCGGCGCGTCCACCCCGATCTGGCGGGCGCGCTGCTGCTCGCCGGGAGCCTGCTCTTCGCGACGGCGCTGCTCGTCCGTGGCCGCGCGCATGGGGTGCTGCGCGTCGTGCTGCTCGCGGCGGCGCTGCTCGGCGTCGCGCTCGCGGGCGCGGGCGCGCTCTTCGGCAAGGCCATCAGCTCGTACCACGGGCCCGGCTGGGCGGTCGTGATCCGGGAGATGGCGCCGGTGCGCGAGCGGCCGGAGGCGGCTGCAAAGGTGACGCTCGAGCTGCACGAGGGCTTCGCGGTGGAGCGGGTCGCGCAGGTCGGCGACTTCGTGCGCGTCGAGCTCTCCGGCGGGCTGTCGGGCTGGATGGAGGCGGCCGCGCTGGCGCCGGTGGGGGAAGGTCACTAGCGTCCGCGACCCATGTTGAAGCTCACCGGCGTCGGGAAGCTCTATGTCCGCGGCGCGAGCCGCGTCGAGGCGCTGCGCGGCGTCGATCTGCACGTGCCCGCCGGGCAATTCGTCTCGATCATGGGGCCGTCGGGCAGCGGCAAGAGCACGCTGCTGAATCTCCTGGGTGCGCTCGATCGGCCGACGACCGGCTCGATCGAGATCGGCGGGGACGCCATCCACGCGCTCGACGACGACGGGCTCACGCGCGTGCGGCGCGAGAAGATCGGCTTCGTCTTCCAGTTCTTCAACCTGCTGCCGACGCTGACCGCGCTGGAGAACGTGATGCTCCCGGCGCTGCTCGCGGGCCGCGCGGCGTCGCAGGTCGAGCCGGACGCCGCAACGCTGCTCGAGAGCGTGGGCCTGAGCGGGCGCGCCCACCATCGGCCCGACGAGCTCTCCGGCGGCGAGATGCAGCGCGTCGCCGTCGCTCGGGCGCTCGCGACGCGGCCGCGCCTGGTGCTGGCCGACGAGCCGACCGGCAACCTCGACTCGCGGACCGGCGCCGAGATCCTGCGGCTCATCCGCAGCGTCGCCGAGGCGCACAAGGTGACCGTCGTGATGGTGACGCACGACGCGCGCGCCGCGCAGGTCGGCGACCGGATCGTGCGCGTGCAGGATGGCCGGATCGTCGCGGACGAGCAGGCGGCTGGGGCGAACGCCGAGATCCTCGCCGGGCTCCAGGCGTGATCGGCGCGCTCCTGCGGCTCGTGTCGATCCGCCACGCGGCGCGGGCCCGGCTGCGCACGACGCTCACCGTGGGAGGCATCGCGATCGGCGTGGCGGTGCTCGTCGCGGTCGCCGGCGTCAACGGCTCCGTCCTGCGCGCCTTCCGCGACATGCTCGACGCGGTCAGCGGCAAAGCTGTCCTTACGGTCTCCGCGGGGCCGCAGGGCTTTCCGGAGGAGGTCCTCGAGCGCGTGCGCGCGACGCCCGGCGTCTCCAGGGCTGCGGCCTCGCTCGGGATCACCGTCCCGGTCGTGGGCCACGACGCGGAGCGCATCCACCTGCTCGCCGTCGACCTCGCGGACGACGGGTACTTCCGCGAGTACAAGACCCTCGGCGACGACGGCGCCGCAGCCGGGCCCGACCTCGGCGATCCGCTCGCCTTCCTGAACTCGACCGATCAGGTGCTGCTCAGCGAGCGCGTCGCGACGCGGCTGGGGCTGAAGATCGGGGACTCCTTCGAGGTGCGCACCTCCACCGGCCCGCTCACGCTCAAGGTGAAGCAGCTGCTGCGCGAGACCGGGCCGGCGCGCGCGTTCGGCGGCTCCTTCGGCGTGATGGACGTCTACGCGGCGCAGATCGCGTTCGGCCGCGAGCGGACGTTCGACCGGATCGACGTGGACGTGGTGGCGGGCGCGGACATCTCTGCGGTCCGCGGCGCGCTCTCTGCGGCGCTCGGTCCGTCCTTCGAGGTCGATCGGCCCGATCGCCGCGGAGGAAACGTAGAGAAGATGTTGCGCAGCTTCCGGCTCGGCCTGTCGCTCGGCAGCCTCGTCGCGCTGCTCGTCGGCGTCTTCCTCGTCTACAACACGGTCGCGATCGGGGTCGTGCAGCGGCGCAGGGAGATCGGCACGCTGCGCGCGCTCGGCGCGACGGCAGGCGAGATCAAGCGCCTCTTCCTCCTGGAGGGGCTCGTCTACGGCGTGCTCGGCGCGGCGATCGGCCTGCCGCTCGGCCAGCTCCTTGCGCGCGGCTCGCTGGGGTTCGTCGCGAAGACCGTCTCGAGCATCTACATCGTCGTGAACCCCACCGACGGCGGCGCGAACGCGACGGAGCTGGGGGTCTCCGCGCTCGGCGGGATCGCCGCGGCGACCTTCGCCTCGTGGCGGCCGGCGGCTGCGGCGGCCGAGGTCGCGCCCGTCGAGGCGCTGCGCAAGGATCTCGCGATCGGCGCCGGGGGCGGCGCAGGCTGGCGCCAGACGCTCGTCGGCCTCGGCATGATCGCGATCGCCTGGCCGGTGGCGACGCTGCCCTCGCCCGTCGAGGGCGTCGCGTCCTTCGGCTACGTCGGCCTCTCGCTGGTGTTCGTGGGCGCCGCCGCCTGCGCGCCGCAGCTCGTCGCCCTCTCGCACGTCGTGCTGCGCCCGCTGTTCGGCGCGCTCTTCGGCGTCACGGGTCGCTACGCCGCCGACAACTTCACGCGCGCGCCGGGCCGCTCCGCGGTCCCTGTCGCCGCGCTCACGGTGGGCGTCGCGATGACCGTCTGCGTGACGGGCTTCGTCGGCAGCTTCCGCCATGCGGCCAATCGCTGGATCGAGCAGACGGTGCCCGCAGACCTGTTCATCACCGGCTCGTCCAAGCTCGCGGGGCTCCGCAACGTGCCGCTCGATCCCGCGATCGGCCGCGAGCTCGCCGGGATCGAGGGCGTGGAGGCCGTGGATCACGTGCGGATCCGGCCGTTCGACTGGGAAGGATTGCGGGTGTTCCTCGTCGCGGTGACGCCCGGCATCTATCGCGGCAACCCGACCTACCTGCAGGGCGATCGGGCGACGGGCGACGCGGCGATCCGCGACGGTGGCTGCCTCATCTCGGAGAACCTCGCGCGGCGGCGCGGCCTCAAGCTGCACGACGTGCTCACGATGCAGACGCCGACGGGGCCGAAGGCGCGGCGGATCGGCGGCGTGATCGTCGATTACACCGGCGATCAGGGCGTGATCTTCCTCAGCACGGCCGACTTCGAGCGCGACTTCCTCGACGATCGCGTCGACACCTTCGAGCTCTACCTGACCGCCGGCACGGATGAGCAGCGTGTCCGCCAGGAGGTCACGCGCCGCTTCGGCGAGAAGCACGATCTCTTCGTGCTGACGAACCGCGAGCTGCGGGACGAGGCGCGCAAGCTGATCGACGACGCGTTCGCGGTCACCTATGCGCTGCAGGCCGTGGCGGTGCTGCTCGCGCTGCTCGGGGTCGTGAACACGCTGCTGGCGGCCGTGCTCGATCGGACGCGGGAGCTCGGGCTGCTGCGGGCGATCGGCGCCTCCCGCGCGCAGATCGTCCGCGCGATCGCGGCGGAGGCCGGCATGATCGGCCTGACGGGCGGCGCGCTCGGCGTCGCCTCGGGCACGTTCCTCTCGATGATGCTCGTCTTCGTCGTCGGCACGCAGGCGACGGGCTGGTCGCTGCCGTTCCGCTTCCCGATCGAGGCCGCCGTGCAGATCAGCGCGCTCTCGACCTTCGCGGCGGTCCTCGCGGGCCTCTATCCGGCGCGCCGCGCGGCGTCGCTGGACATCGTCGAGGCGCTGGCGTGGGAGTAGCGGCAACCCGGTCGTGGGAGTGACCGCGCGAGGAGGGGCCCCTAAGCTCGCGTTCGTGGCGCTCCCTTTCCACATCCTCCTCGTCGAGGACGAGCCGGTCATCCGGGAGCTCGTGCAGACGATGCTCACGGGCGGCGAGGTCACCGTCTCGAGCGTCGCGGACGGCCCCTCGGCCCTGCGCGCCGCGCGCGGCGAGCCGACGCCGTCGCTCGTGCTGCTCGACGTCGTGCTGCCCGGGCTCGACGGGATCGCGGTCTGTCGGCTGCTGAAGGCCGATCCGCGGACCACGCAGATCCCCGTCTACATGCTGAGCGCGCGCGTGAAGCTCGTCGACAAGGAGGCCGCGCGTCGGGCGGGGGCCGTGGGATACCTCGAGAAGCCGTTCAAAGCGGCGGACCTCTTCGAGCTCGTCGATCGGCTCCGCGCCGCCCGCTAGCGGGAGAGCAGCGCGCGGGCCGTGAAGCCCTGCGGGCCGCGCACCAGCCACGCGACGAGCCGGCCCTGGTGCATCGCGAGCGCGTCTCCGTCGGGGCCCGGGAAGCCTTGCGGGAGCGGCCAGATCGGCGCCTGGAGCGGACCCACGGAGATCGCCTCGCCGGCCCGCAGCGCGCCGAGCTCGTGGTCGTGGAGCTCGCGCGACGGCAGCCACGGCAGGATCGCGGCGCCCGACACCGGAGGCGGCGTCCCCTCGGGCCCCGGGTCCTCCCACGGGCCGATCGCGCTGCGGTGGAGCGTGCGCAGGTGTGCAGGCACTCCGAGCGCCCGGCCGAGATCGCGGACCAGGGCGCGCACGTAGAAGCCGCCGCGCACGGTGAGCGTGACCGTCGCCTCGGACTCACTGGCGGGCGGCGCGAGCGAGACGTCATGCAGATAGCCCCGGCACGCCGGGAGCGTGCCCCTCTCCCCGCGGTGCGCGAGCACCCACGCGCGCTCGCCGTCGATGCGCTTGTTGCTCGTCGCGGGCGGGACCTGATCGTGCCACCCCACGAACGCCCGGAGCGCCGCCTCGAGCCGCGCCGGGGTGAGCCCGGCGGGATCGCCGCGCGCGACGATCGTGCCGCCCGCGTCGCCGGTGTCCGTCTCCGCACCGAAGACGAGACCGGCGATGTACCGCTTGGGGATCGGGTGGAGCGCCTCCATCAGGCGGGTCGCCGGCCCCTCGAGGATCGCGAGCAGCCCCGTCGCGAAGGGATCGAGCGCGCCGCCGTGGACGAGCTTCGGCGCCTTGCCCAGGAGGCGTGTCCGCTCCTCGCCGAACGCCCGCACCAGCGCGCCGGAGCCGCCGCCGACGGGCTTATGCAGGAGCCAGAGCATCGTCAGGGGAGCTCGGCGCCGAGCAGCTCGCCGAAGATCACCGGCGCGGCGTCGAGGAACAGGCGCGCCTCCGCCACGAGGCCCCCGACGTGCAGCGGCTCGCGCGCGAGCGTGAGCGCCGCCAGCCGGGGACGGACCACGTCCCAGAACGGGGTCGAGCCGGGCGGCAGCAGGTAGCGGCGGATCGACTCACGCGACCAGGCGATCGGCTCGGTGGGGTCGGCGTCCGACGGCGTCGTGAACGCGTCGAGATCGATGTCCAGCACGATCGGCGCGTCGCCGTGCAGCAGCGCGGCTCCGAGGTCCGCCAGCGGGCCGTCCGGCAGCAGCGGCGCGAGGCCCGGGGCGCGCGCGATCCGGTGGGAACCTCCGCGATGATCCGTCCAGAGAGCGCCTGCGAAGCTGCCCTTCGGGGCCGCGCGCGCGAGGCAGAGCACGTCGCCGATCAGGCCCGCCTCGAGCGCGGCGAGCACGTGATCGAAGTTGCGCGGATCGAGCCGAGCGCGCGCGTGGGCCGCGAGGGCGGCGACGCCGGCCGAGCGATCGGGCACCTCTGCTGGCGCGGCGGGCGGCACGAGGTCGAAGTGGCGATCGAACGTGAGCAGCAGCGCGGGCGGCAGCCCCTGCAGCGCGTCGACCCAGCAGGGCAGCGCGAGCCGGTGCGGCTCGAAGACGTAGGCAGGAAGCGGGAGCGCCCGGCCGGGCAAGGTGACCGCGAGCGGCGTGACGCCGATCAGCGCGGCGAGGTCGGGCGCGTGCACCGGCGCTACTTCCCGACGAGCTGCGCCGAGAGCGTGTGGGAGCGTCCGCCGGCCAGGTTCGCCCGCCAGGGCGCGCGGCCGCGCAGCGTCACCTCGAGCGAAAAGCTCTCTCCCTCCGGGTACGGCGTCTCGACCGCGAGGGGCGTGACGCCGAGCTCGAGGCCGTCGGCGACGACCGTGGCGCCCGCCGGCACGGAGTCGACGAAGAGCATCGGGGTCTCCTCGCGCGTGCCCGGCGCGATCCCGCCCGGGGGCGCGGTCGGCGCGAGCGTCGGCGCGTAGACCACGCGACCCTTGCCCTTGTCGGCCGCGGCCGCCTCGAGCGCGGCGGGGATCGCAGGCCGCTCGCGCGTGGGCGCGAGGAGTCGGGTGATGTGCGAGGAGGCGAGCAGCAGCGCGGCGACCACGCCGCCGCCGATCAGCAGGAGTCCGAGCGCGAGGCCGAGCACGACGCGGCCGCCGTTGCGGGGCGGCGGTGCGCTCGGGAGGAAGCCGTGCTCGGCGCGCGAGGGCGCGGTGCGGGCGTGGTGCAGGGCGTCGAGGTCGAGCTCGAGCTCCTCGGGCGGCGGGCGGGGCGGGATCACGACGCGAACCTAGCCGAATCGTCGAACGCGAGGCCGAGCCGCGCGCACGCCTCGCGCAGATCGGCCGGCAGCGGCGCGTGGGCCCGCACGACGAGATCGTCACGCCACGGGAGCTCGAGCGTGTGCGCGTGGAGCGCCTGGCGCGCGAGGCCCCCGAACCGAGCGGCCGGCTCCGCAGCGGCGCCGCCGTAGATGACGTCGCCGATCACGGGGAAGCCGGCCTCGGCGAGCTGCACGCGGATCTGGTGGGTGCGGCCGGTGTCCAGCTCGATCGAGACGAGCGCGGCGTCGCGGCCGCGAGCGCGCACCGTCGCGGTGAGCCGCGCGCGGCGGGCGGAGCTGACCCTCGTCGTGAAGCGGCGCGGATCGTCCGGGGCGCGGCCGTAGGGCGTGTCACAGACGATCCGGTCGGGCGGCGCGCCTGCGACGATCGCGAGGTAACGCTTGCGGACGAGCTTGCCGTGGAAGCAGGCGAGCCCGGCGGCGAGCGCCTCGTCATCGATCGCGAC
>CAYHCR010000145.1:0-7461 GCA_964354895.1 uncultured Myxococcales bacterium
CCCCCCCGGCGCGCCCCGCCGGCGCCACCCTCCGGCTCTCCCCCTTCGGCCCCAGCGCCGCCCCGCCGCGCGCGCGGCCGCCCGGGCCCGCCGATCCGCCGCGGAGCGATCGGCTCGAGCGCACGTTCTTCCGGCTGGGGCTCGAGCACCTCTCCCCGCTCGGGGGCGACGCAGAGCTGCACGCGATCGCGTGGGCCGGCCGCGACGTCGACGAGCGGGAGAGCCGCTTCGGCGCCGCGCCCTTCGGCCTCGCCACGGACGCGCTGCGCTGGGGCGTGCGGATCGCGCGGCGGCCGGTCGCCGGCGCGCCGGGCCTCTCGATCGGCCTCGACGCCGAAGGGACCCACGCCTCCGTGCGGCGGGCGGGCTCGCTCGGCCTGCCGGCGCGAGAGGGAGATCCGACGATCCACGGCGAGCCGCCCGGCGGGCCCACCGCCTTCCACGCGCACACAGCAGCGCTGCTGCACGCCTCCCCGTTCGCAGAGGCGCGATTGGGTGGTGCCGCCGGCGAGGCGCGCCTCGGGCTGCGCGCGGGGCCCGCCCGGACCATCGTCTCCGCGCTCGCGCCGCCGACGGCCGACGCGCCGGAGGTCGGCGGCGGCGTGACGGAGCTGCGGGTCGAGCCGCGCGCCGCCGCAGAGCTGAAGCTCTTTGCCCCGCTCACGCTGTTCGGCGCCGCCGGGCGGACCCACCAGCTGCCCACCCCGGAGGAGCTCTCGGCGGTCTTCGGCCATCCCACGCTCGGCTCCGCCGAGGCGGACCATGCGCTGAGCGGCGTGCGCCTCGCGCTCGGAGAGGAGGCGTCGATCGAGGCGCTCGGCCTCCTCCGGCGCGGGGCCGAGCTCCCGGTCCGCGCCGCACGTACGCCGCCGCCCGTCGCGCGCGCGCTCGCCTCGACGGGCGAGTCGCGCACCCGCGGCGTGCAGCTCGCCGCGCGCCACGCGGGCTGGCGCGGGCTCTCCGGAGAGCTCGTCGTGACGCTCGCCTCGTCCGAGCGGCGCGACGGCACGGCCGCTCCGTTCCGGCGCAGCGCGTGGGACCAGCGCTGGGTCTCGCAGGGGACGGCCTCCTTCGCGCTGACCGAGCGGACGGACGTAGGCGCCCGCGCACGGTTCGCGACGGGCGCACCGACCACCGACGTCCTCGGCGCGAGCTTCGACGCGCGCGAAGGGCGCTTCCGCCCGCTGCCGGGCGAGGCGCTCGCCGCAGAGCTTCCGGCGTTCTTCCAGCTCGATCTCCGCGCGGAGCACCGGATTCTCCTGCAGGACTTCACGCTCGCGGCGTGGGCGGAGGTGCTCAACGCGACCGGCAGAGAGAACGTCGAGGCCTGGGTCTGGTCGAGCGACTTCTCCGTGCGCAGCCCGCTCACGGGGCTCCCGACGACGGCGCTGCTCGGCCTGCAGGTCGAGCGATGACGAACCGTCCCGCGCCGATCGCGCTCTTCGCGCTGCTCGCGGGCTGTGCCCCGCCCGAGGAAGCGGCGCCCGAGCTCCACGCGCCCCTCGTCGTCGCCGTGCGCGCGTGGCCCGCCGAGCTGACGCCGGGCGCGAGCGCGTCCCTCGAGGCGCTGTGGATCGCGCCGCTCGACGCGCCGGCGGACCCGAAGATCCGCTGGGCGCTCTGCCTGCTGCCGCCGCCGCTGATCCCGGATCTGCCGGTCGATCCACGCTGCGCGGACGAGGCAGGCGCACACCTGCTCCCGCTCGGGGAGGGCCGCTACGCCTCGCTCACCGTCCCGCTCGACGCCTGCGCCCGTTTCGGCCCGAGCCCCGGCCCCGCCGCCCCGGGTGCTCCCGCCCCGCGGCCGATCGACCCTGACGCGAGCGGCGGCTTCTCGCTGCCCGTGCGGGTACAGCCCGACGGCGGTCCGGTGACGCTCGCCCGGCTCCGGCTGGCCTGTCCCCCGGCAAACCTGCCCAGCGACGCCGCGCGACGACTCGCGCAGGAGGCCGTGCCGAACGAGCACCCGCGGCTCGTGCGCTTCGGGGCCGTCGCAGCAGGGCGGTCGCTGCGGCTGCGGATCGAGGCCGCCGACGATGCCGCGGAGCGCTGGCTCTGGTGGGATCCGGCCGGCCGCAGGCTCGTCGAGCGCACCGAGGCGCTCGAGCTCACGCTGCACACCACGAGCGGCACCCTCTCGCAGCACCGCCTCACGCTCGAGGCCGGTGAGACCGCCGAGGTGCAGCTCGACGGCGCCGCGGAGGACTACGCGGCCTGGGCCGTGCTGCGCGACGAGCGCGGCGGCGTCGACGTCCGGTCGATCCGCACCCGCTGACTACGGGACCGGGATCCGGTCGAAGACGCGCTGGATGATCCGCTCGGCCGTGATCTCCTCGGCCTCCGCCTCGTAGGTCAACGCGAGCCGGTGGCGCAGCACGTCCAGCCCGATCGCCTTCACGTCCTCCGGCGTCACGAAGCCGCGCCGTCGCAGGAAGGCGTGCGCCCGGGCCGCCTTGAGCAGCGCGAGCGAGGCGCGCGGGCTGGCGCCGTACTGCAGCCACTCCGAGAGCTCCTTGAGGCCGACGCGCTCCGGCTCGCGCGTCGCGAAGACCAGATGGACGATGTACTCCTTCACCTTCTCGTCGACGAAGATCTGCTCGACCACGGCGCGCGCGCGCCCGAGCTCCTCGGGTCCGACCACGCGGTTCGCGGTCGGCATCCCTCCGCCGCCCATGCGGTCCATGATCTTCAGCTCTTCTTCGCGCGACGGGTACCCGACCTTCACCATCAGCATGAAGCGATCGACCTGCGCCTCGGGCAACGGGTACGTGCCCTCCTGCTCGATCGGGTTCTGCGTCGCCATGACGATGAACGGCGACGGCAGCGGGAAGGTCTGGTCGCCGATCGTGACCTGCCGCTCCTGCATCGCCTCGAGGAGCGCGCTCTGCACCTTGGCCGGCGCGCGGTTCACCTCGTCCGCGAGCACGACGTTGGCGAAGATCGGCCCCTTCTTCACGGTGAAGGCGGCCGTCGCCTGGTTGTAGATCATCGTCCCGACGAGATCGGCGGGCAGCAGATCCGGCGTGAACTGGATCCGCTTGAAGACGCCGTCGAAGGTGTCGGCCATCGTCTTGACCGTCAGCGTCTTGGCCAGGCCGGGCACGCCCTCGAGCAGCACGTGGCCGCCCGTCAGCAGGCCGATCAGCAGCCGCTCCACCACGTAGCGCTGGCCGACGATCACCTTGCCGGCCTCCGCGAGGAGCGCCTCGACGAACGCGCTCTCCGCCTGCACGCGCTCCGTCGCCGCCCGAACGTCCATCGTCACGCACCACCTCCGACCATGACCAAGGCCGCGCATCTTAGCTGGAAGCCCTCCGGCTTGCCTCGTCCGCCCGGCCGTGCGAAGCGGAAACCCGTATGCGCCCCGTTCGCTTCCGCCGCCCCGCGCCCCTGCTCGTCGCGCTCTGGTCGCTGCTGACCGCCGCCGCCTGCTCTCCGGCCCTGACCGCCCCCGCTGCGGCGCCCGAGCGGCGCGCGACGCTGCTCGTGACCGGCGATCTCTGGGGCTATCTCGAGCCCTGCGGCTGCAGCAAGAACATGCGTGGCGGCATCGATCGACTGACCGCCTACGTCGCCGCGACGAGGGTCGGGCGGGACGTGCTCTTCCTCGACGCCGGCGACGCCCTCTTCGAGGAGCTCACGCCTTCGCCCGAGGCCGCCGTCCAGGCGCGGCGCAAAGCGCAGTCCGTCGCCGGGATCCTGCTCGCCGCGGGGCTCTCGGCGAAGCCGCTCTTCGATCGCGACCTCGTGCTGCCCGAGGCCGCGGCGCTCTTCCCGCCCGAGGTGCGGCTCGACGCGCCCCGCACGATGTCGGCCGGCCCGCTCCGGATCGGCCTGATCCCGTGGGATCTGGCCTCCCCACCGGCGCTCGCCGCTGCCGCCGCAAAGCTGCGCGCCGAGGGCGCGGAGGTCGTGATTGCGCTGCTGCACGGCCCGCGCGCCGAGGTGATCCGCGCGGCGGCAGGGCTCGGCGGCAGCGGCGTCGATCTCGTCGTCGGCTCGCACCTTGCGTCGATCGCGGAGGGCGAGGAGGCGCGAGCGGTGCCCGGCGTCGTACCGGCGTTCTTCGTGCAGGCCCGCGGCCAGAGCGTCCTGCGCATCGAGCTCACCGTGCGGACCGGCCTGGGACCGCTGGTCCTGACCGGCGACGAGTCGAGCCGGCAGAAGGAGCTCGACGCGCTGGACGCGCGCATCTCGCAGCTGCAGGGGCGGATCGAGCGGCCCGACGAGGTCCCCGGCGGCGACGTCAGCGCGTTCCAGACCAAGGTGAACGAGCTGATCGCGCGCCGCGCAGCCCTCGCGTCGGCGCCGATCGAGGAGCCGGCGACCGGCAGCTTCTTCGCGGCGCGGTTCGTGCCGCTCACCGAGGATCTCCCGCAGGATCCCGCGACGCGCGAGCGGCTCACCGCGCACGACGCCGAGGTCGCGAAGCTCAACCTGAGCTGGGCCGCCGAGCATGGGAAGGACTGCGCCCCCGCCGCGCCGGGCGAGGACGCCTATGTCGGCAATGCGGTCTGCATCGGCTGCCACCTCCCCCAGTGGACGCAGTGGGGGACGACCAAACACGCCGCGGCGTGGACCACGCTCCTGACCGCCAACAAGCACGCCGATCTCTCCTGCGTGTCGTGCCACGTGACCGGCTGGGGCGCGCCTGGCGGCGTCTGTCGCATCGATCGGGTGGAGGGGCGCGAGGCCGTCGGCTGCGAGTCGTGCCACGGGCCGGGGCTGCTGCACCTGCAGAAGCCGGTGAAGGAGACGATGGCGCCGGTCGTGCCGGAGTCGACCTGCAAAGGTTGTCATGTGAAGGAGCACTCCTCGGCGTTCGCCTTCCCGGAGTACCGCGCGCGTATGCTCGGCCCCGGACACGGCGTCCCGCTCCCGCCCACCGCGCCGGGCGCCGCCCCGGCGTCGGCTCCATGAGCGCCCTCGGGCTCCTCTACGCGCTGGTGATCACCGCCTCCGCGGCGCCGGTCCCGTCGCCCCCCCCGGCCGACGCCCTCGCCACCGCGGAGGAAGAGGAGGAGGCCGCCGCCGAGCTCGAGGCGATCCGGTCCGCGGAAGCCGCACTGCTGCACCCCGGCCCGCCGGGCCTTCCGCCCGGACTGCTCGACGGCCTCGGCCCCGGCAGCCCCCTGCGGCTCGAGCTCGGCGCGCGCCTGACCTTCGGCGTTCCGCCAGCAGAGCTGTCCGCGGCCGCGGGCGCGCTCCCCTTCCCGCTCGACGCCGTCGCGGGCCAGTACGACATCCCGATCGCGTTCAACGAGCGCGTCGCCGCGTACCTCGCCTTCTTCCAGGGCCCCGGCAGGAAATGGTTCGGCAAGTGGCTCGCCCGCGCCGGCCGCTGGACCCCGCAGTTCCGGCCGATCCTCAAGGAGCACGGCGTCCCCGAGGATCTGGTCTATCTGGCGATGATCGAGAGCGGGTTCTCGGCGACCGCGACGAGCTGGGCGAGCGCCGTCGGCCCGTGGCAGTTCATCGAGGAGACGGGTCGACGCCACGGCCTCCGCGTCGACTTCTGGATCGACGAGCGCCGCGATCCCTGGAAGAGCACGCACGCCGCCGCGCTCTTCCTCGGCAAACTCCATCGCGAGTTCGGCGACTGGTACCTCGCGTGGGCCGCCTACAACGCGGGCCCCGGCCGTGTGAAGAAGGGCATCGAGCTCGAGGGCACCCGCGACTTCTGGGCGCTCGCCGACGGCCGCGCCTTCCGCGCAGAGACCCAAGGCTACGTCCCCAAGCTCATCGCGGCCGCGCTGATCGCCAAGCACCCTGCGGCGTTCGGCTTCCCGCCGATCGAGGTCCTCGAGCCCGTGGCGTTCGACGAGGTGGAGCTCGCGTGGGCGACCGATCTGCTGGTGATCGCGCGCTGCGCCGGCGTGCCGATCGACGCCGTCAAGGAGCTCAACCCCGAGCTGCGCCGGTGGGCGACGCCGCCGATCGACAAGGGCGGCAAGCCCTACCGGCTCCGCGTCCCCTCCGGGCACCGCGAGCGGTTCGCCGAGGCCTACGCGAAGGTCCCCGCGAGCGAGCGGTTCACCTTCAAGGCCCACAAGGTCCAGCGCGGCGACACGCTCGGCCACATCGCGATCGCGTACGGGACGAGCAGCGAGGCGATCGCGCGGGTCAACGGCATCAAGGACGTGCGCCGGCTGCGGCTGGGTCAGGAGCTGATGATCCCGCTGCCGCCGGGCGCGCTGCCGGGCCACACCGTGCGATCGGGCGAGGCGAAGGCGAAGCCGAAGGCGGCGCGCGCCCCCGAGGCGCCGACCGGCAAGGGCTGGCACGTGCTGCAGAAGAACGAGACACCGGGCCACGTCGCGCTGCGGTACGGGATCAGCGTGCAGCAGCTGCTGCAGTGGAACGATCTGACGAACCCGAAGCGGATCCGCGCGGGCCGCCGGCTGCGCGTGCTGCCGCCGTAGTTCGCAAAGCTGCCGCCGTAGTTCGCAAAGCTGCCGCCGCAGCCTGCAAAGCTGCCGCCGCAGCCTGCAAAGCTGCCCCGACAGAAGACTGCAAAGCTGCCGCCGTCACGACGCCTCGAGGATCGCCTTGAGTTCGCGCAGCCGCGCCACGATCTCGTCGCGAGGGATCTTCCGGTACCGCTCCGGGATCAGCGCCCGGCTCGTGCACTCCACCACCGCCGCCAGGTTCTGCAGCTCGACCTCGACCGGATACGAGGGCGGCACGAAGTCGGCGATCACCTGCCGCAGGTCCTCCTCGGTCGGGACCTCCCGCCCCTCGCTCGCGGCGCGGAACTTCGCGCGCACGATCGTCGCCTCGATGTCTGCGCCGGAGACCTCGCGCCCATCGTCCGGCAGCAGCGCCGAGAAGGAGCCGATGCCGCTCGCGTCGACGTGGCCCTTCTTCGCCATCGCGCGGAAGAGCTCGTCCCGCTCGGCGTCGCTCTGCGGGTAGAAGAGCGCGAGGTGCTCCTCGGCGCGCCCCTGGCGCTTGAGATCGATCGGCAGCAGATCGGGCCGACAGGTCAGCAGGAACCAGAGGATCTTCCCGCGGTACTCCGTGTTGCCCATGAACGAGGCGATCGCGCCGAAGACGCGCCCGGAGGTGCCGGAGTCGCCGCCGGAATTGCGATCGCCGAGGAAGGCGTCCGCCTCGTCGATGATCACCGCGACGGGCCACATCGCCTTGAGCAGGTTGAAGATCTTCTCGAGGTTGCCCTCGGTCGCGCCCTGCCACTGGGAGCGAAAATTGAGGAACTTCACGCACGGGATGCCGACGTCACCCGCGAAGCAGGTCGCGAGGAACGTCTTGCCCGTCCCGACCGGCCCGGCGAGCAGGTAGCCCATCGGCAATACTTCGCTCTTGCCGTCCTTGAGCGCCTGCGCCGCGCCCTTGAGCATGCGCTTGGGCCCGTCGTGACCGGAGACCATGTCGAGCCCCCACCGAGGCTCGATGAACTCGAGCAGCCCGTGACACTCGGCCTGGATGATCTCCTTCTTC
>CAYHCR010000146.1:0-7444 GCA_964354895.1 uncultured Myxococcales bacterium
GGCACCATGATCGAGATCCCGCGCGCCGCAGTGACGGCCGACGAGATCGGCGAGTGCTCGATCAGCGTGTCTCCGAGGCCGGAGGCGGTCATCGTGAGGACGAAGCGGATCGCGCCCGCCTCGATCGCGACGAGCGCTTCGCCGCCGCCCTCCGAGACGATCCATCGACCGAGGCCGCAGATCCCGGCCTGCAGCCGCGAGATCGCGCTCCACGGCAGACCCTGGGCGGTCAGCACGTACTTCACGTGGTTGCGCAGCTCCACGAGCGAGACGGGGCTGCCGAGCTCGACGCGCCACTCGCCGCGCGGCGCGGCGTCGACCGCTGCGAGCAGCCGTGGTGCTGGACCGTCGCGACCGCGACCGGGAGCGACGTCAGGCTGCGGACCAGCCGGTCGACGAGCTCGGCCCGCTTGTAGGGCGGGAGCTCGTCGATCGAGCGGTGGCCGTCGGCGCCGAGGCTCCGGAGCCCGAGCCGCAGCTCCTCCAGCGGCGCCGTGCCGCCGAGGTGCGCCGCAGCGATCTCGTCGAAGCGCCTGGTGACGGCTTGCAGCTGTGCCATCGGATCCTCCGGTTGCCGCCGCCCGAAGGGTCGCGGGGCGCGCTCTGGTGCAACCTGAGCAAGGGCCGCGCCACCTCCCATGCGCGGGGTGTGACGATGGAGGTGAGGCGAGGTGGGCAGGGCGCGCGATCGATGGGGCAACGCCGGACCGCACCGCACGCGTCGAGGGCCCGGCTCGCGGGACGCAGCGGCGCGCGGCACCCCCCGAGACGCCAGGGAGCGCCGTTCACGGCGTCTCGAGCCGCGAAAATCATGCGGCGCACGCCTGCACGCCCGAACCTGCTGCGCGATCTTGCGCCAGCCCGTGCGCTCCTCCATCCTCGCGACTCTTGGAGGACGTCCCGATGGCCGAAGCCCAGAAGCTGCGCATCCTCGTCGCAAAGCCCGGCCTCGACGGCCACGACCGCGGCGCCAAGATCATCGCGCGCGCGCTGCGCGACGCCGGCTTCGAGGTCATCTACACGGGGCTGCACCAGACGCCCGACATGATCGCGACGACGGCGATCCAGGAGGACGTCGACGCCGTCGGCCTCTCCATCATGTCGGGCGCGCACATGACGCTGTTCCCCGCCGTGATCGAGCTGCTCAGCAAGAAGGGAGGGGCGGACATCGCCGTCTTCGGGGGCGGGATCATCCCGCAGGACGACATCCCGAAGCTCAAGGAGAAGGGCGTCCGGGAGATCTTTCTTCCCGGCAGCTCGACGCAGGACATCATCACGTGGATCCGCGCGAACCTCGGCGGTCCCAAGGCTGCGGCCTGACGGCGGTGACGCTCCCCGCCGAGGTCTCGATCTACGAGGTCGGCCCGCGCGATGGCCTCCAGAACGAGGCGGCCATCCTCTCGACCGACGACAAGCTCTGCCTCATCGCCGCGCTCGCCGCCGCCGGGCTGACCCGCATCGAGGCCGGCTCGTTCGTGTCGCCGAAGTGGATCCCGCCGCTCGCCGACTCGGCGGAGGTGCTGCGACGCCTGCCCGTCCTCCCGGGCGTCCGGTACTCCGCGCTCGTTCCGAACGAGCGCGGCCTGCAGGCAGCTTTGCAGGCGGGCGTCACCGAGATCGCGGTCTTCCTGTCGGCGTCGGAGACGCACAACCGGAAGAACGTCAACAAGGGCATCGACGAGACGCTGCGCGCGTTCGAGGCGGTCGTGCCGCCGGCCGTGCAGGCGGGGCTGCGCGTGCGGGGCTACGTCTCGACGGTCTGGGGCTGTCCCTACGAGGGCGCCGTCGATCCGGCGAGGGCGCTGCAGATCGGCGCGCGCCTGCTCGAGCTCGGCTGCTACGAGCTCTCGCTCGGCGACACGATCGGCGTCGGGACGCCGCTGCAGACCGCGCGGATCTGCGCGCTCTTCCTGGCGAAACTTCCGCAGGAGAAGATCGCGCTGCACCTCCACGACACGCACGGCACGGCGCTTGCGAACGTGCTCGTCGGTCTCCAGCACGGGATCACGACGTTCGACGCCTCCGTCGGGGGCCTCGGCGGCTGCCCGTACGCGCCCGGCGCGAGCGGCAACCTCGCGACCGAGGATCTCGTCTGGATGCTCGATGGCATGGGGATCCGGCACGGCGTCTCGCTGCAGAAGCTCGTGCAGGCCGGCGCGCTCGCGCAGGAGCGGATCGGCCGGACGCTGCCGGGCCGCACGCTGCGGGCTGAGCTGGCGGGCTCGACCGCTTCGTAGGCGCGTCCCACGCGGGGTCGGTCGGCGCGCCGTGTCTCGGCTTTCGTGCCGCAGCGCGCTAGACTCCGGACCTTATGTGCCGGCTCTGCGCCGGGAGGTCCCATCGATGATGCGCGCCAACGCGACGCTCGTGCCGCTCCTGTGTTGTCTGGCCGCGCTCACCGCGTGCGGGGACGAGGTCGACAAGCTGATCGAAGCACCGTGCTCGCTCGACACGCACTGCGGCGAAGGCGCGATCTGCCAGAACAGCCAGTGCGTCCCGGCCTCGGCGCTCTCGTGCTCGTCGGTCGCAGGCGGCACGGCGGTCCTCCAGCCCGAGCCGTCGCGGATCTCGTTCCCTGCGGAGATCATCGGCTTCAGCAACGACGTGATCGTGCTGCGCAACGTGGGCAACTGCACGCTGACGGTCTTCGAGGCCTACCTCGAGAAGGGCGCCGACTCCCCGTTCGCCTGCCCGGACTGCTCGGAGGAGCGCTTCCCGCACGAGATCTTCCCGTTCCGCGACTTCGAGATCGAGGTCAGCCACGAGACCCGCGACGTCGGCGAGTTTCGCGACAACCTGATCCTGCTCTCCGACGACGCCGAGTTCCCTGAGATCAAGATCCCGCTGCACGCGATGTTCAAGGGCGTGCCCGAGGTGAAGGTCGCGCCGAACCCGCTCGACTTCGGCTACGTGCCGATCGGCCGGCCGGTCGCGAAGCTCGTCTCGATCAGCAACATCGGCGACGGGACGGCGGAGGTGCAGGTCACCGCGATCCGCATCGAGCCGGAGGAGGGCACGGACTTCTCGCTGCCCATCGCCTTCACCGAGCCGCGCACGCTGCCGACGATCGAGGTCGACCCGGAGGCCGGCTTCGCGGAGTTCGCCGTGAAGTTCCAGCCGCGCTCGGTCGCGTCCCACGCCGCAGAGCTGGTCATCGAGACCGACGATCCGCAGCGCTCCGTCATCCGCGTGCCGCTCTCCGGCACGAGCGAGACGCCGCCCAAGATCCGCGTCGCCCCCGAGGCGCTCCGGCTCGGCGAGGTGATCCTCGGACGCACCGTCACGAGCCCGCTGACGATCGTGAACGAGGGCGGGGCGCCGCTCGAGGTGACGCTGCGCTGGCAGGGCAACCAGCAGGGGGATCTCGGGATCCAGCCCAACACGATCGAGCCGATCCAGCCGGGCCAGTTCGTCGAGCTCAACGTGGTCGCCGCGCCGACCGTCGAGGGGCCCATCACCGCGTCGCTGATGGTCGAGTCCAACGATCCGTCGAGGCCGTCGATCGCCGTGCCGGTCGAGGTGCTCGGCCGCGATCTCGGCCAGACCGTCATCAAGGTCGAGCTCGGCTGGGACAACGGCAACGACGGCACCTTCGACGAGGACCTGCGCAACGTGGATCTCGCGATGGAGAACCCGCACGGGCTCGTCTGCAGCCAGCGCGAGCCGAACCCGGCCTCCTGGGGTGAATTCGGCGAGCCGCACTGGATGGTGCTCGGCGCGAAGGGGGAGCCGGAGCGCATCGTGCTCGTGGGCGCCCAGCGAAACGGCACCTACCGCGTGATGCTCTCGTACTCGGAGGACTGCCAGTTCCTGCCGACGGGCCTGCTCGCGAGCCTGCTCGGGCTCTCGAGCGAGCTGATCATCGGCTACATCACCGGCGGGGTGGTCGGCGGCGTCGGCGATGACATCTCTGCGGCGATCTCGCAGGCCTGCTTCGACCACGCAGGCACGACCGCACAGCTGACCGTCAGCGCGAACGGCGCGGTGATCGGCGAGAAGGCCGTGCCGCTCGGCGCGAAGGGCGACTTCGTCTACGCGCTCGATCTCAACTACACGGACGGCGTCTACACGATCCGGTGAAGCCCGAAGGGCGACGCCGATGAAGGCGAGGCGTCGCGCGCGATCGAACGAAACCGTGGGAGACGTGAACATGCAGAGGCTCCGCCGCAGGTCGGTGCTGCGCCCGCTCGTGATGCTGCTGCTCGCCTTCGTCGCGGCCTGTGACGGCGGCGACGACGCCGCGGCCAACGCAGGTGCTCCTCCGGGCGCGCCCGGCCTCGAGCCCTCGCCGCGCTGGCTGACGTTCCGCTGCGTGACGCCCGGCTGCGACGAGTCGCAGGCGATGCGGTTCACGGTGACCGGCGACCGGCGGCTCGCGGTGAAGCGGATCGTGCTCGACGAGACCGATCGCGCGGACTTCGTGCTCGAGCTGCCCAATGGCCGTCGGCCGCCCTTCATCCTGGGCGTCGAGGAGTTCTTCGAGGTCACCGTCCGCCACCTGCCGACGACGCAGTCGCCGCGCGAGGGCGCGACGCTGATCGTCACGTACGGCGACGCCTCGGACAACGACGAGGCCGGCCGCGTCGAGCCCACGAACCTCGAGATCCCGCTCGTGCGCCGCGTCGTCGGCGAGCCGACGATCCGGCCCGATCCGGCCCGCCTCGTCTTCGGCGCGGTCGCACCGGGCGCGAAGAGCACGGAGACGATCCATCTCTGGAACGACGGCTCGGGCAACGCCGCGCTCGCGGTCGCCGAGGTGCTCTCGGACGTCCTGGAGATCACCGTCGAGACGCTCCCGGTCGTGGCCGCGCTGCCGGGCGAGTCGCTCGAGCTGCCGATCACCTTTGCGCCTCGCCGCGAGGCGTTCGTCGCCGGCAAGCTCCTCGTCCGGGCGACGGATCCGGGCCTCGCGCCGGTCGAGATCGAGGTCGCCGGCACCAGCATCGTCGCGCCGTCGCTCGCGTTCGAGCCGCTCGAAGGCCTCGACTTCGGCGACGTCCCCAAGGGCAGCTTCGTCCAGAAGACGCTGAGGCTGGTGAACCAGGGCGGCGGCGGCGTGATGGTGAACACCGTGACGACGGCCGGGACCTATCCGGGCGTGCAGCTCCCCGGCGAGCCGGCGCTGCCGTTCGCGGTCGAGGCGCTCGGCACCGCAGAGCTGACCGTCACGCTCGACGCCACGACGCCCGGCCCGATCGCCGAGCAGCTCTCCATCACCAGCAACGGCTCCTTCTTCCCGCTCGTCGTGCCGGTGATCGGCCTCGTCACGGAGCCCGATCTCGAGGTGCAGCCGGTGACGCTCGACTTCGGGACCGTCCCGCGCGGCTGGAACGCCCGCCAGACCATCGAGCTCCACAACGAAGGGTGGGGCACGCTCGAGATCACGAACCTCAGCATGGTGCTCGGCAGCTCGGAGCTCTTCGCGATCGCCGAGCTCCCGACGCTGCCGGCGCGGCTCGAGCGGGGCGATCGCCTGCCCGTGCAGCTCGAGTTCCGGGCGCAGGGCGAGGCGGTCTTCACCGCGCGCCTCGCGGTCGAGTCGGACGATCCCGACGAGGGCTTCTTCGAGGTGACGATGACGGGGCAGGGCGCCACCTGCGACTCCGCCTGCACGATCCCCTTCGCGACGCCGCAGTGCCTGGGCGGCGAGTGCTCGATCGCGTCGTGCGATCTCGGGCGCTACGACGCCGACGGCGAGGTCACCAACGGCTGCGAGTGCCTCGATCCCTCCGCGGATCCCGGGAGCTTCTGCGCGGAGGGCGTCTTCCTCGGCTCGCTCTCGGACGAGGGCGGCCGCGCGAACCACGCGGGCGCGATCCCGACGGCGGATGACATCGACTTCATCCGCTTTCACGGCGCCGACGACAGCCAGTTCTGGGGCGACGAGTACGACGTCCGGATTCAGCTCGACGCCTCCGACCCGACGATCTCGATGTGCGTCTACCGCCACGACGCGGCGGCGCATCAGCCGGAGTGCGTGCTCGAGAACGAGCAGTGCGGGATCCGCAGCTACTCGCGCGGCGGCGACAGCATCTCGGAGGACGGCGCGGACTACACGGTGAAGATCTTCCGCCAGCCGAACGCGGCGAGCGCCTGCTCCAGCTACACGCTCTCCGTGAGCAACGGCTGACGCGCCGGCGTTGACTTCACGCGCCGATCCCGGTTGAACCTCGCGCCTTCCGGGAGGAACGCGTGAGCGAGACGAAGACCCCAGCGGCGCCGCAGGACCCGCACGAGCGCATCGCCAGCGAGAAGGCGCGCATCTCGAAGGGCGGCGCCGGCAAGTACCACGCGAAGAACGCCGAGACCGGAAAGCTCTTCGCCCGCGCGCGGATCGCGCTGCTCGTGGATCCGGGCAGCTTCGTCGAGGACGCCCTCTTCGCGAACGCGCTGGATCCGGAGCTGCCGGCCGACGGCGTGATCACCGGGCTCGCCCGCGTCCACGGCCGCCCCGTCGCGATCATGGCGAATGACTCGACGGTGAAGGCGGGCTCCTGGGGCGCGCGCACGGTCGAGAAGATCCTGCGGGTCCAGGAGACGGCGCAGCGGCTGCACTGCCCGCTCTTTTATCTGGTCGACTCGGCGGGCGCGCGGATCACCGATCAGCTCGAGATGTTCCCGGGCCGCCGCCACGCCGGCCGGATCTTCTACAACGAGGTCGCGCTCTCGGGCTTCGTCCCACAGATCTGCCTGCTCTTCGGCCCGAGCGCGGCCGGCGGCGCGTACATCCCGGCCTTCTGCGACGTGATCGTGATGGTCGAGGGCAACGCCTCGATGTACCTCGGCTCGCCGCGCATGGCCGAGGAGGTGATCGGCGAGAAGGTGACGCTGGAGGAGATGGGCGGCGCAAAGATGCACTGCTCGGTCTCCGGCTGCGGCGACGTGCTGGTGAAGACCGAGGAGGAGGCGATCGCCTGGGGGCGCGCCTGGATCTCGTACCCCCCGCAGAACTGCGCGGAGCCGACGCCGCGCAGCCCGCCGCTGCCGCCGAAGAAGAGCGGAAAGAAGATCTCGGAGATCATCCCCGCCGATCAGAACAAGCCCTTCAACATCCTCCGGCTCATCGAGGAGGTCGTCGACGAGGGCTCGATCGTCGAGGTGAAGAAGCTCTTCGCCCAGGAGCTCGTCACCTGCCTCGCCCGGCTTGACGGCCACACCATCGGCATCGTCGCCAGCCAGCCCAACTACAAGGGCGGCGTGCTCTTCGTCGACTCCGCAGACAAAGCAGCGCGCTTCATCTGGCTCTGCGACGCCTTCAACATCCCGCTCCTGTACCTCGCCGACGTCCCGGGCTTCATGATCGGGACCAAGGTGGAGCGCGCGGGCATCATCCGCGCCGGCGCGAAGATGATCGCCGCCGTCTCCGAGGCGACCGTGCCCAAGATCAGCGTCATCGTGCGCAAGGCCTACGGCGCCGGGCTCTACGCGATGAGCGGCCCCGGCT
>CAYHCR010000147.1:0-7437 GCA_964354895.1 uncultured Myxococcales bacterium
CAAAGACCTCGACGCCGAGGCCGACCGCGGCCGCGATCGAGGGCGCCGTGCCGGACCCGGGCAGCAGCGCATACGTCTCCACGAACGCGCCGACCGGGCCCGCGATCGGAAACCCGAGCGCGAGGACCGGATCGACCTCGACGCCCGCGCCCTCGCCCTTCGACGGCGATACATGTGCGAGCACGTTCGCGTCCAGCTGCCAGTCGCCGCCGAGCGGCCAGGTCGCGATGAGCGCGACGCCGCCGCTCCAGCGCTCGTCGCCGAGCCAGGTCGGGGCCGACACGAACGGCGCCCACGCAAACCCGAGCGCGCCCTCCTCCGGCTCGATCAGGGTCGACTTCGCCATGAGGCCCAGGCCGTCGAGGCCGGCCGCGGGGCGGACCTGCTGGGAGAACGAGAGCCGCAGGTCGAGCGTGTCGGTGAGGCCGTACCGAAGCATGACCGGCGCCGAGAAGGCCTCGTCCGCGTAGAGGCCGCCGACGTCGACGCCGATCGAGCCCCGCACCGTGGTGGCCGCCGTGTCGGAGAAGCTCGGCCGGCCGGGGCGCACCTCGGGCCACGCGTCGCGCGTGGGCGCCACTGCGTCGGCGCGCGACGGCGCCTCGGCCGGGGCGGCCTCGACCGCGGGCTCGGCAGACAGAAACATCGAGAGCGCGATCGAGGTGATCATGGCTTCAGCCCCCGGTGACCACGCCGCAGCCGACGCGCGCGCCGGCGTTGCCCGTGGGCTGCGTGGTCAGGTCGTCGGCCTTGTCGTGGACGATGATCCCGTGGCCGATGACGCCGTGCTCGCCGGTGAGCGCGAAGTCGCTCCAGGTGAGCTGCAGCCGGCCCTTGCCGTCGGCGCCCGCCTCGAGGTTGCCGAAGTCGCCCGCGTGCTTCTCGGCCGCGGCCGGGCCGCCGTGCGCCTTGCCGTGGGGGTTCCAGTGGCCGCCCGCGCTCGCGCCGTCGGCGGCGCTGCAGTCGCCCTTCTCGTGCAGGTGCAGGCCGTGCTTGCCGGGCGTGAGGCCGGAGAGCTCGACGACGACGTCGACCTTGCCCCCGCCGAGGTCGGTGAAGGTCGCGGTGCCGGCGACGGTCGAGCCGCTCTTCGCCTCGATCTTCGCGATCGCGCGGGCAGGGGTGGCGGGCGAAGCGGGCGCGGCGGCGACGGCGGCGGCCGAGTTGACCGCGGGCGGCGCGATCGAGGGGGCGCCGTGGCCTGCGTGGCCCTCGTGCGTGCAGTCGGCGGGGCAGGAGGGCGTCCCGCTCGCGCCGTCGGTGGCGCAGGCGGCGAAGGCGAAAGCGGCAGCGAGGATCGACAGGCGCTTCATGGAGGGCTCCCGGAGGTGAGGTGCGCGCGCCCGGTACCACGCGCGGTCGCCCTCCGCCACGGTCCGTGCGGGCTTCCCGCCGCCGCCGCCCGCTCCTACGCTCGGCCCTCATGGATCGACGCACGTTCGTGAAGGTCGGCCTCGGCGGGGCCGCGCTCCTCGCCTGCTCGGGCGTCGGGCTCGCCCTGCTCCCGTCGAAGCCCCGCGCCCCGCGCACAGCGTTGCAGGTGCTCTCCGCCGCCGACTACGCCGTGCTCGCCGCGATCGCCGATCGGGTCTGTCCGGCGAGCGGGCTCTTCCCGTCGGCCGCCGAGCTCGAGGTCGCCGAGGGGATCGATCGGCTGCTGACGCGCTGCCACCCCGGCGTCGCCGCGGAGCTCAAGCAGGTGCTGCAGCTCTTCGAGAACGGGCTCTCCAACGTGCTCTTCGACGGCCGCTTCTCGACCTTCACCGGGGCCGATCCCGCCGCGCAGGACGCGGCGCTCGAGGCCTGGCGCACCAGCTCGCTGCCGGTCCGCCGCACGGCCTTCAAGGCGCTGCACGGGCTCATCGCCGGCGCGTACTACGGCCACCCGCGCGCCTGGCCGGCGATCGGCTATGCCGGCCCGCCGAACTTCGGCAACGGCACCGCGGAGGTGACGCCGTGACCGGCGCGATCGTGCCGGGCCGCGAGGTGACCGCGGATCGCGAGCTCTCCTGCGACGTCTGCATCGTCGGTTCAGGCGCGGGCGGCGCCGTGCTCGCGGCGGGGCTCGTCGCGGACGGCGCGAGCGTCGTGATGCTGGAGGAGGGCGGGCATCACACCCGGCAGAACTTCACCCTCAAGGAGTCCGACGCCTACCCGCGCCTCTACCAGGAGCGGATGATGCGGGCGACGGCAGACCTGTCCATCGCGATCCTCCAGGGGCGCGCGGTCGGGGGCAGCACGACGGTGAACTGGACCACGTGCTTCCGCACGCCGGCGCGGATCCTGACCGTCTGGCAGGAGCGCTTCGGGCTCGAGGCGTTGACGGAGGAGGCGCTCACGCCCCACTTCGAGGCGGTCGAGGCGCGGCTGCACGTCGTGGAGTGGCCCGGCGAGCTGGTGAACCCCAACAACGCGGTGCTGCGCGACGGCTGCGAGACGCTCGGCCTCCCGTGGCAGGTGCTGCGCCGGAATGTGAACGGGTGTGTCAACTCCGGCTACTGCGGCATGGGCTGTCCGGTCGACGGCAAGCAGTCGATGCTCGTCACGTATCTCCCGGACGCCGTCGCCAACGGCCTGCTGCTGCACGCCGACACGCGGGCGACGCGCCTGGAGCTCGACGGCGACCGCGTGCGCGCGATCCACGCGGAGGTGCTCGACGGCCTCACGGGCGCGCCGACCGGGCGGCGGATCGTCGTGCGGCCGAAGGTCGCGGTGCTCGCCGGCGGCGCGATCAACACGCCCGCGCTGCTGCTGCGCAGCGACCTCGGCCAGGGCGGGCTCGTCGGCCGGCGCACCTTCCTCCACCCCGTCGTCGCGACGAGCGCGCGCATGCCCTTCCTCGTCGAGGGCTGGAGCGGCGCGCCGCAGTCGATCGGCAGCCACGCCTTCATCGATCGCGGCCCGAAGGAATACGGCTTCTTCCTCGAGACGCCGCCGATCCACCCGCTGCTCGCGTCCACCGCGTTCCCGGCCTTCGGCGCCGCGCAGCAGCGGATCATGGAGGCGCTGCCGCGCACGCAGACGCTGCTCGCGATCCACGTCGATGGGCTGCTGCCGGGCGACGACGGCGGGACCGTGACGCTGCGCTCCGACGGCCGCCCGAAGATCGACTATCCGATCCGCGAGGAGCTCTCTCGCGCCTTCCGCGCCGCGATGGAGGTGATGCTCCGCATCCAGCTCGCCGCGGGCGCCGAGCAGGCGATGACGATGCACGTTGACCCGCTGGTGGTGGACGATCCGGCGGACCTCGTGGAGCTCGGCCGCCGTCGGTACGGGGCGCTGCAGCACTCGATCTTCACGGCGCACCAGATGGGCGGCGCGCCGATGGGTCGGGATCCGCAGACGAGCGTCGTCGACGTGCAGCATCGCCATCATCGCGTGCCGAACCTGTTCGTCGTCGACGGCTCGGTCCTGCCGACCTCGCTCGGGGTCAATCCCTCCGAGACGATCTACGGGCTCGCCCACCGCGCGCGCGCCTTCGTCGCCGACGCGATCGGCTGAGAGGCGCATACATGCACCCCTGGTCCCACCTCGCGGTCTCCTGGCTCGTCGGTCACCGCCTGCCCGACAAGCGCGATCGGCTGCTCGTCACGTGGGCCGGCGTCCTGCCGGACGTCGACGGGCTCTCGGTCCTCGGCGGCGCAGAGCTGTATGGCGCCTGGCACCACGTGCTCACGCACGGGATCGTCTCGGCGCTGGCGTTCTCCGGGATCGCGGCTGCGTTCGCGCGCAGGAAGGGTCCGGTCTTCGGCCTCGCGCTCGCCGCGTCCCACGTCCATCTGCTCGCCGATCTGCTCGGCTCCGGGCGCGAGTGGCCGATCAGCTACCTCTGGCCGCTCTCGGGCTGGGAGCTCTTCACGCCGTACGGCTGGCCGCTGGCGAGCTGGCAGAACATGGTGCTCACGATGCTCTTCTTCGCGGCGATCGCCCGCGCCGGCGTGAAGCACGGCCGGACGGTCTGCGAGGCGTTCCTTCCGCGGAAGATCGAGGCGGCGGTCGTCGGCGCGCTGCGGGCCCGCTTCGGTTAGAGCGCCTCGATCAGCAGGTCGTCGAAGAGCACGTCGCTCTCCCAGCCGGAGAAGGCGAAGCGATCGTGGCCGGGGCCGCGCAGGGGCGCGGGATCCTCGAGCTCCAGGACGGTCTCTCCGTCGAGCCGCCACGTCAGTCGCGCGCCCCGCGCGGTGAGCTCCCAGCGCTGCGCCACGCCCTGCTGCGCGAGCGGCGTCGCGGTCTCGAGCCGATCGAGGCCGTGCTCGTCGAGCCGCGCGAGCACGGTGACCGTGTTCTTCCAGCCGCCGAGCACCAGCACGTAGCCCGACGCGTGGTCGCGGCCGTTGCCGAAGAGCTCCACCTTCACGTCGCCGTGCGCGCCGAGCGCCATCGCGGTGAAGGAGATCCGCACGTCGCGGGGCAGGGCGGCGTCGAGCCACAGCGGGTTGTTCCTCGCGGCGGCGGCGTGGAGCCTGCCGTCCAGCAGCCGCCAGCTCGAGCCGCCGCTCCACCAGCGGGCGGGCGGCGGGCCCGACGCGCCGTCGAACGTCTCCTGCAGCGGAAGTGTCGCAGGAACAGCAGGGCGCCCGTCGCGCAGCAGGGAGAGCAACGGCAGGTTCACCAGCAGCACGAGCCCGCCGAGCGCCGCGAAGAAGCGCCGGCGGGTGCGCAGCTCTGCGGGCGTGCGCGCGTCGGCCGGCGTCACCTAGTCGTCGCCTTCGACGGTCAGCTCGGCGAAGTCCGGCAGCTTCTCCCGGAGCTCCTTGCGCAGCTTCTGGATCAGGCGCGCCTCGAGCTGCCGGGCGCGCTCGCGGCTGATGCCGAAGTGCGTGCCGATGTCCTGCAGCGTCATCGGCTCTTCGGTCAGGAGGCGCTGCTCGAAGATGTAGCGCTCCTTGCCCTCGAGCTTCGCCGCGAAGCCGTGCAGGTGCTCGCGCAGCATCGCGCGCATCTGCAGATCACCGAGCGCCTCGTCCGCGGGCTGCGCGTGCTGCTGGAGGCGGTCGCCCAGCGTGCTGCCGCCCTCGTCGCTGACGGGCGTGTCGATCGAGCTCTCGTCGCCGGAGAGGCGGCGATCCATGTCGACGATCTCCTGCTCCGTCACCTGGAGTCGCTCCGCGAGCAGCTTCGGCTCGGAGGAGTAGCCCTCCGCGGCGAGCCGCTGCTGCTCTTTTCTCAGGTTGAAGAAGAGCTTGCGCTGCGCCTGCGTGGTGCCGAGCTTCACCATCCGCCAGTTGTCCATGATGAAGCGGAGGATGTAGGCGCGGATCCACCAGGCGGCATAGCTGCTGAGCTTCACGCCCTTGTATGGGTCATACTTGCGCACCGCGTGCATCAGCCCGACGTTGCCCTCCTGGATCAGATCCAGCACGTTGAAGGCCGCTCGGCGGTACTCGTAGGCGATCTTCACGACGAGGCGCAGGTTCGAGGCGACGAGCTTGTACGCGGCGTTCACGTCGCCGCTCTCGCGCAGGACGACCGCGAGCGTGTGCTCCTCCTCGCGGGAGAGCACCGGATGGCGCTGGACCTCGTGCATGTAGCGGGAGAGCGGATCGAGGGGCGAGAGCGCGAGCTCGGCGCGATCGGCCTCGTCGAGCGCCTCCTCGGCCTCGAGCTCCTCGAGCGGCAGCTTCGCGGCGGCGTCGACGCTCCCGGACGGCTCGATCGGGTCCGAGGCGCCCTCGGCCTCCGACTCCTCTGCGCGCTGCGCATCGACCTCCGAGCCCTTGTCCCGCGCGCCACGCCGGGCGCGACGACGGGGCGAGGGCGCGAGCACGTCCGGCACCAGCACCGTCCGGGCCTCGGCCTTCGGGGGCTCCGCGGGTGGCGTCTTTCGCGAACGAGCCACGACGCCTCCCAGGGCCGCGTTGCGCGGCATCGGCGCGCTCTGTTATAGGCCGCGCCGACGCTTTGCAAGCTCCCGCCAGCCGGGGCACGAGCCGAGCGCCGACGCGCGCAGCGCCGCACCCCGCGGCGCTCGCGGCGACCGCCGAGGGTCCGTGCGCGAGGCGCAGGACCGGAGCGACCGCGCCGGCCCAAGACAGGAGACGCGATGTCCACCGAGACCGATCCCGCCCCCGCGGAACTTCCCGCGAGCGACTACATGAGCGACATCCCCTTCGACGCCCTCGGGCTGTCGGAGGAGATCCTCCGCTCGATCACCGAGAAGGGGTACCTCAAGCCCACGCCCGTCCAGGCCGCCGCGATCCCGCACGCGCTCGCCGGCAGGGATCTGATCGTCCGGAGCAAGACCGGCACCGGCAAGACCGCCGCGTTCGCGATCCCGATCCTCGAGAAGACCCCGGCCGGCATCCGCAAGCCGCAGTCGCTCGTGCTCTGCCCGACGCGCGAGCTCGCGGTGCAGGTCGCGGCCGAGGCCGCGGAGCTGTGCAAGTACAAGGATCTGCGCGTCCTCGCGATCTACGGCGGCGCCTCGATGGACCAGCAGCTGCGGGCGCTCGAGGACGGTGCCGAGTTCCTCGTCGGCACGCCCGGCCGCGTCTGGGATCACATCCGCCGCGGCACGCTCGATCTCTCGCAGGCGAAGTTCGCCGTCCTCGACGAGGCCGACGAGATGTTGTCGATGGGCTTCTACGAGGAGGTCACGAAGATCCTCGAGCAGTTCCCCAAGGACCGGCAGACCCTGCTCTTCTCGGCGACGGTCCCGGCCGACATCGATCGCCTGATCCGCAAGTACATGAAGGAGCCGGAGACGCTCCTGCTGCAGGGCGACGTCTACACGGTCGAGGGGATCACGCACGTCAGCTACAAGATGGTCGACGCCTACCCCAAGCCCCGCAACCTGCTCTATCTGCTGGAGCTGGAGAACCCGGACAGCGCGATCATCTTCTCGAACACGCGCGACGACACGGCGCTCGTGACGGCGGTGCTCAACCGCAACGGCTATGACGCAGAGCTGCTCAACGGCGATCTGCCGCAGAAGGAGCGCGAGCGCGTGATGGCGAAGGTGAAGCGGGGAGAGGTCCGCTTCATGGTCGCCACCGACATCGCGGCGCGCGGCATCGACATCTCGGATCTCTCGCACGTCATCAACTACTCGCTGCCCGAGGACGCCGCGGTCTATCTGCACCGCGTCGGACGCACGGGCCGCATCGGCAAGAGCGGGACCGCGATCTCGCTCATCGGAGGGCGGGACTTCGTGACGCTGACGGCGCTCCAGAAGCAGTACGGCGTCACCTTCGAGCAGCGGCAGCTCCCGAGCGCCGAGGACGCGCGCAAGCTCTGGGGCGAGCGCCACGTGGCAGAGCTGCGCGAGGGCATGGGATCGAGCGTCTTCGAGGCGTTCATCCCGCTCGCGCAGGAGCTCAAGGGCCGGCCGGACGGCGAGTACCTGCTCGCGTACGCGCTGAAGTATTTCTTCACGCACCACCGCATGGATCGCATCGCGGCGCAGCGGGCGCAGGAGCGCGCCGAGGCGGGCATCGA
>CAYHCR010000148.1:0-7419 GCA_964354895.1 uncultured Myxococcales bacterium
CTGCCGGCGCTCGCCCTGGCGAAGGTGCCGTCTGCGCTCGTGCTCGAGGGCGGCACGCACAACCCGGCGGCACCTCCGTACCCGTTCCTCGCGCGCGTCTTCGCGCCGCAGCTGCAGGCGCTCGGCGTCGGGCTCACGCTGGAGCTCGAGCGGCCGGGGTTCTTCCCGGCGGGCGGCGGGCGCTTCACGGCGCGCGTCACGCCGGCGACCGCCTTCGCCACGTTCCCGCTGCGGGAACGAGGCGCACACCTGCGCACGGAGGCGGTCGCGCTGCTCTCGGGGCTCCCGCGTGTGGTCGGAGAGCGCGAGCTCGGGGCGCTGCGGCGGCGGCCGGCGCTGCACGGGGCCTCGCTGCGGGTCGACGAGGTGCGCTCGCCCGCCGGCCCCGGCAACGCGCTGACGATCGAGCTCGGGTTCGAGCACGGCGTGGAGCTCGTCACGGCCTTCGGCGAGCGCGGCGTGCGGGCGGAGCAGGTCGCGGAGGGCGCGGCCAACGAGGCGGAGGCGTTGCTCGCGGCCGAGGTGCCGATCGGCGAGCACCTCGCGGATCAGCTCCTGCCGTACCTCGCGCTCGGCGCGGGCGGGGCGTTCCTCACGGTGCGGCCGTCCTCGCACACGACGACCCAGGCGGCGCTGCTGACGGAGCTGCTCGGGCGCGCGATCCGCTTCGAGCAGGTGAGGGAGCGGGCGTGGCGGTGCGAGGTCGTGAGGCGCTGAAGACGCGGGACGTCAGCCCGCGTTCGGCCGCTCGATCGGCTTGCCGGCCTTCTTCCAGCCGAAGTACCCGGCGGGCATGACCGAGACGTCCGTGAAACCCAGGCCGACCGCCGCGCGCGCCGCGTCGTCCGAGGCCGTGCAGAGCTCGTTGGCGCAGTAAAAGACGAGCTTCGCGCCCGGGTCCGGCGGCAGCGCGTCGCGCGTCACGCCGTTGAACTTGATCCAGACCGCGCCAGGGAGCCGACCGCGCTCGTACATCTCGATCGGGTTCGCGTCGTACAGCTTCGCGCTCTTCCCGACCACGTGCCGCTCGACCTCGTCGACGCCGAGCGCGGGCAGCTGTGCCGGCTCCGCCGCCGGCGAGGCCGCGTTCGTCGGCCCCGCCTCCGCGCAGCCGGCGAGCCCCAGCAGCGCCGCGAGGAGGAGCCGCTTCACTTGGGCCAGTTCCCCATCGCCCCGAGGTTGCGCGCGTCGTAGCCGGCGGCGGCGAGCATGTTTGCGGCAGCCTTCGAGCGTGAGCCGACCGCGCAGTAGACGACGATCGGCTTGTCCTTGGGCAGCGTCGCGAGCTGCCCGCGAAGGTCGGAGACCGGCAGGTTGCGCGCGCCGGGCAGGTGGTGCTCGTCGAACTCGTCCTTCGTGCGGACGTCGAGCAGCACGGCGCCCGCTTCGACGAGGGCCTTGGCCTCCGCGCCGTTCACGTAGACGGGCGCCTTTGCGCCGGGGGCGGCAGGCGTCGAGCTCGCCCCGCTGCTGCAGCCGGGGGCGGAGAGGGCGACGAGCAGGACGACGAGGCCGAGGCGCATGAGGGCTCCAGAAGGGGTCCGAGGCTTTGGAGCCGCCGGCTGCGGACCGGGGTTCGCCCGAGACCTCAGAGCAGGTCGTACTGGACGGACGCCTCGAGCTTCCCGCCCGAGAAGGCAGGAAAATCACGGCAGACGCCGCCGATGCACTTGATGCCGCCGCGCTGCGAGCCGACGACCGCGCGCAGCCGCAGCCACTCGGCCGGCTCGACGGTCAGGTGGCCCGCGAGGAAGTGCTGCCGGGTCGTCTCGTTGAAGGTGTCATACCCGTACTCCGCCGCGATCGAGCCGAGCGATGCCTTCTCGAGGCCGAGCAGGCTCGTGCCCCGGCGCGAGTCCTCCTCGAGCAGCGTGCGCTCCTCGTGCGCGACGTTGAGGTGCGTGCCCCAGCCCCCGCCGAGCGCCTGCACCCAGTCGGTCTCGCCGTGCACCATCGACTTGATCGTCTCCTCCTCCTGCCGCTCCTCGCGGTAGCCGCCGCTGCCGTTCCAGCGCGAGTGGCCGCCGCCGTAGGCGAGCTCGAGGCCGCCGTAGCCGTGCAGCGCGTCGACGCGCGCCGCCTCGGGGCCGTACCGGCGGAAGAGCCCGCTCGCGTAGACGACGAGCGCGCCGTCGAAGAAGGAGCGGGAGAGCTTCGCGCGGCCGCCGCGCACGTCCTCGCTGTCGAGCACCTCCTGATCGAGGCGCTCGAGCGTGGGCGGCTGGTTGTAGGCGGTGCGCCGCGAGAGCACGGGATCGTAGGAGCCGACCACCTGGAAGCGATCGAGCCAGAGACCCTCGAGCAGGAGCGAGACGACCTGCAGATCCAGATCGAGCGAGCCGTAGGCAGCGCTGCCGGTCTCGTCCTTGCCTGCGATCTTGTACTGCTCGAACGCCCCCTCCGCGTAGAGCGTGAGCCATTCGAAGGTGGGCGCCTCGACGAAGGCGCCGCCGAGCAGCGTGCGGTCCTCCCCGATCTCCGGGAGCGTCGGCACCTTCGGCTGCAGGAAGAGGCCGTGGCCGGAGATCGCGACGCGCCCGACGTGCAGCGTCGTGGAGGCGCCCGCGAGCGTGTCCTCCGGATCCTCGAGGTGCTTCTGCGTCACGCCGTCGAGGTTGCCGACGTTCGTGCGCCCGGCGAACAGCTCTGCGCCCAGCCGATCTCCGTCGTACGCGACGCTGCCGCCGCGGAGCGCCTGGTCGACGCCGAGCTCGTCGATCTTGCGCAGGGAGAGCGCGAGCCCCCGGCCGAGCTGCTTGGGCTGGTCGCCCACCGTGATCGAGCCGTCGCCGATCGAGTGCGTCACCGAGAGCCGCTCGAGCCGCGCCTCGTCGCGGAACGCCGACGGCTCCGCCGGCGTCTCGCCGAGGCCGTCCGGGTACTCGCTGAAGTGCACGCCGTCGACCTGCGCCCGCACGGTCGTGCCTTCGCTCTCGCCGCTCAGGTAGAGCTTCGTCAGCCCGACGCCGTAGTCGTCGTCGAGGTCGACGCCGTTGTCGTTGTCGCCGCGGTACTCGAGCACGAGCGTGTCGACGAGCCGCAGGCTCTCCGCGCGCGAGGCGACCGGCGCGCCGGCGACCGCGGCCGCCAGCAGAGCTGCCCGTCCGAGCCTCAAGGTGCGACCTTCTCGCCGAGCAGCGCCTTGACCTCCTCTTCGAGCTTCTGCTCGTCACCGCCCGAGAAGCCCGTGTGCTGGAACGCGCGCCGCCCCTCGCGATCGAGCACGAGGGAGAACGGGAGCGCCTGCTTGGGGTTGAGCTGGTCGAGCAGCTTGGCGTCGGAGTCGAGCGGCACGGCGATCGTCAGCTTCTTGTCCGCGACGAAGCGGCGCGCGTCGGCGACGGTCTTCGGGCCGTCGGTGTTGATCGCCAGCACGACGAGGCCGTCCTTGCCGTACTTGTCGGCGAGCGCCTGCAGGCTCGGCAGCTCCTGCTTGCAGGGCGCGCACCACGTCGCCCAGAAGCTCAGCACCACGACCTTCCCCTTCAGCTCGCCGAGCTTGACCTTGTCGCCCGCGAGCGTGCGGAGCGAGAAGTCCGCGACCTTCGAGCGCGCCTCATCGGCGGCGGCGAAGGAGGGGGCGGCGACGACGAGGAGCAGCGGCAGGAGCAGTCGCTTCATAGGTCGAGGTTCGCCTCGATCACGGCCCGGACGACGGCCTCGTCGAACCCGGTCGTGATCTTCAGGATCTCCATCGTGTCGACGTCGACGATCATGTTCATCGGCGTCAGCGTCTCGTCGTAATAGGCGCCGAGCTTGAAGTCAGCGTCCAGCACGAGCGGGTAGGGCAGGTCGTAGCGCGCGTCCCAGTCGCCGATCTGCGCGGGCGTCGCCGGCGCGAAGTCCGAGTCCTCGAACATCGCAGCGACGATCTGCAGCCCGCTTCCCTTCAACTCCCCGTGCAGCGCCTTGAGCTTGGGCTGCTCCTCGATGCAGGCGGTGCACCAGCCCGCGGTCGTGGTCACGAGCAGCACCCGGTTCTTCTCGCTCGCGAAGACGTCGCCGAAGGAGAACTCGGTGCCGTCCGCGTTCGTGAAGGTGAGGTCCGCGAGGACGTCGCCCTCCGCGAGCCCGTACGGGCCGGCCGGATAGCTCGAACGATCCGTGACCTCGCCCGCGCCGCCTTCGCCGGACGAGTCGCAGGCGGCGAGCGCGAGCGACGAACAGAGCAGGAATGCAGGCCAACGCGTCATCGGAACCCGCCTCGTCTTCGGAACCCGCTCATGGCTTGCGACGATACCCGAGCCACGTGAAGCACGGCAGCCCGGCCCCGTCGGCGGAGTCGATCGTCGCGCCGTCCGGAGAGACCACGCCCTCGCCGAAGGAGGCCCACGTCGCCTCGGGGACCGAGGTGCCGTCGAGCAGCCGGCAGTCGAGCCCGCCGAGCACCTGCAGATCAACCACCGTGCCGGCTGCCAGGGCGCCCGCGTTGGGGATCGTGAGGCCCCAGCCCGGCGCGCTCATCACGCCCTCCGGAGAGAAGGCGTAGAGGCCGTCGAAGGTCGAGGCCTCCCCGCAGAGGCCCACCGCGTCGGTCAACACGCGGCGACCGGCGAAGCGATCGTAGGTGCCGGTGCCGGAGTAATAGAGCGAAGGCGTCACGTCGAGCACGAGCCCGTCGTCGAAGCCGACGTCCCGCGCCGTCGCCGGATCTCCCTCGGGCGGCAGCGACGTCGCCGGCGGCGTGCCGAAGAGCACGGCGGGCTCGCGCAGCCGCACGACGGGGCCGGCGGTGGGGTCGAGCTCGCAGTAGATCGTCGCGCGGCTCGTGCGAGGCAGGAGCACGCGCATCGCCGCGCGTTCGAGGCAACGCACCTCCTCCGGCAGCTCGATCGTGTAGACGCCCTGCGCGTTGGTGTCGACCGGCCGCAGACAGATGAACTTGCGGTCCGCCGTGTGGACGCAGAACTGCGCCTTGGCCGACGCGATCGGCGCGCCGCCCGGCGCCGTGACCCAGCCACGCACGTGCGAGAAGTAGGCGTGCTCGGCCGTGCAGCTCGCCGGTCGAACGCCCGCGGGCAGCTCTGCGTCGAGCGCCGCCGGGACGACCGGGATCCAGCCGACGTCGAGCTCGGGGAGCGCCTGCCCCCCGCTGCCCCCGTCGGCCCCGCCGCCCGCTCCTCCCGCGCCGCCTGCGGAACTTCCGCCGGAGCCACCCCCGCCACCTCCACCCGCGCCGCCCTCGCCCCCTCCTCCATCGACGCCGCCCGCCCCGCCGTCCCCGGCGCTCCCGGGGCCGTCGTCGCAGGCGGCGAGGGCGCCAACCACCAGGAGCGAGGCGAGCGCGCGTCGCATCAGAGCGCCGGTCACGGCGACGCCGAGCGTGCTGGAGGGCGAGTCGTGCGATCCCACGGGCGCGATCGGCCTCTGCCCGGTCGACACCTACTGCTACACCGAGGCGGCGCTCGACCCGGAGAGCTGCCGCGTGGCGCTCCCGACGAGCTGCCCGGCCGACTTCGCGGTGATCGATCTCAACGCGCTCGCCGCGGCCTCGCCCTGGATGACGGCGGGCGACACGACGCGGTCGACGAACCACGGCGGCGGCGGCACCTGCGGCGGCGGCGGCCCCAACGACGTCTACTCGTTCACGGCGCCGGCGGCCGGCACGTACACCTTCGAGACCAGCGCGCTCGGCCCGAACGGCGACTCGCTCGTCTTCGTGCGCTCGTACTGCCAGCTCGCGGATGCGACCATGGAGCTGGCGTGCAACGACGACATCGACACGGCCGGCGGCGACTACGCCAGCACGGTGTCGGTGGCGCTCGAGGCCGCGCAGACCGTCTTCGCGTTCGTCGACAGCTACAACGGCGGCGCGCCGAGCGCCTACACGATCACCGTCAGCGGGCCCTGAAGACGGGTCGGAAGGATGACGAACATGCGCACGTATACGAAGGGGATCGCCTTGCTGGCGGCCCTGCTGCTCGCGGCGAACGGCTGTGGCGACGACGCCGACAGCGGCGGTGATGACAGCAACGGCGGCACCGGCGGCGGGGCCGGCGGCAGCGGCGGCTCCCCGGCGAAGACGGCCACCGCGGTCGCCTTCTCGACGGCCGCGGTCGAGCTGACCGAAGGGCAGACCGCACAGCTCTCCGTCACCCTGACGTACGACGACGGCTCGACGGACGACGTCACCTCGTCCGTCATGTACATGATCGAGGGCGAGGCCGTGACGGTCAGCGCTGCGGGTCTGGTGACCGCAATGCTGCCCGGAAGCGCCACCATCATGGCGCACCACGAGGCGCTCGCCGCCTCGATCCCCGCGACGATCACCGCCGCCGCCCTGACGAGCGTCGAGCTGAGCGCCGTGACCGACTGGAAGGTCGGCACGACCGCGCAGCTCGTCGTAACGGGCGTACACGCGACCGGCCGCCGCAGCGTGCTGACGGAGGGGCTCGCGTTCCTGAGCTCCGACGAGCGCGTGGCGACGATCGACGCGACCGGGCTGGTGACGCTCGTCGCCGGCGGCCTCGTGACGCTCGCCGTGCAGACGCAGGGCCTCGAGGGGCGTCTCGACTCGCGCCCCACCTGCGACTATCCGCGCTACTCCACCCTGCTGCAGTACGACCGCGTCGTGCCGCCGCTCTCGTGGCCCGCGCGCTGGCCCGACGGCCGCGACTTCGACTTCAAGCTCGAGGACGTCTACTGCGACGCCGACTGGCGCAACATCGACACGCTGATCGTCGTCGTCGGCGCCGGCTGGTGCACGCCGTGTACGCTCTACGCCCAGCGCATCCAGAACGAGGTCGACCAGCTCGCGGACCTGCACTCGCAGATCCTGATGCTGGAGGCGCAGGACACGGAAGGTCTGCCGAGCGACCTCGAGTTCGCGTGGCACCACCTCGACCGCATCACCGAACGCATCCCCGGCATCGTCGCCGGTGACGCAGAGACGCGGCCGACGGCGAGCTTCGTGCAGGACTCGGCGATCGTGCGGGCGTTCCCGACGGTCTTCATCATCCGCACGCGCGACATGCGGATCATCGCCGACCAGAACCGCTCGGACTTCTACCTGCCGCTGCAGGACATCGCCGCGGCGCCCGAGCAGGACTGGTCCAACCCCGGCCTGCCGACCTTTACGAACATGTGCGCGGCCGATGGGGACGAGGCGAGCGAGCCGAACGATCTTCCGGAGAGCGCAGCGCCGCTCGCGGCGGGCACCGTCGCTGGCGGCATCTGCACCGACGCGCCGGATTTCTACTCGATCGACCTCCCGGGCCGGTGGCGCGTGGACCTCGACTTCACGAACGCGACCGGCGATCTCGACGTCACCGTCTGGGACGTCGCGCGCAACCAGCCGGCGCAGGCCAACGGCCAGGTGATCGGCTCGACGGGCGCGACGGACCATGAGTCATTCGAGCACATGGGGCCGGTGGTCCTCGGGGTCACGGGCTACCAGCACGCCAGCGCGCCCTACACGCT
>CAYHCR010000149.1:0-7401 GCA_964354895.1 uncultured Myxococcales bacterium
CAGGCACGTCCCTCCCACCGGCGAACCGAGACTTGACCGAGATCAAGCGCGCGACCTCCCGCCGGGGCGCGTGACGCCGTAGGCTCCGCGCTTTCCCGAAGGAGCGCGCATGGGGGCCAGAGATCGCCACGGCAGCGGACCGCCGCACGGGGGCGCCTTCCGCGTCGTCGGCGCGCCGGGGCGCAAGGTCGACGGGCTCGCGAAGGCGACCGGCGAGGCCCTCTACGCCGACGATCTGACGCTGCCGGGGATGCTGCACGGCAAGACGCTGCGCAGCCCGCACGCCCACGCCCGCATCGCCCGGATCGACGTGAGCGCCGCGCGTGCGTGGCCCGGCGTCTTCGGCGTCCTGACGGGCGCAGACCTGCCCGAGCCCTACGGCGTGATCCCGTGGACCCAGGACGAGACCGCGCTCGCCACCGACAAGGTCCGCTTCGTCGGCGACGCCGTCGCGGTCGTCGCCGCGATCGACGAGGAGACCGCCACCGAGGCGCTCGCCGCGATCCGCGTCGACTACGAGATCCTGCCCGCGCTGCTCGATCCGCGCGTCGCGCTGGGCACCCGCGACGTCCGCCTGCACGAGGAGAAGAAGGACAACATAAGCAAACATGTCCGGCTGTCGTTTGGCGAGATCGACGCCGCGCTCGCGGGCGCCGACGTGCTCGTCGAGGGCACGTTCTCGTTCCACGGCAGCACCCACGCCGCGCTCGAGCCTCACTGCGCGCTCGCTCGCGTCGGCGCGGACGGCGTACTCACGCTCTGGAGCTCCACGCAGATCACGCACTACGTGCAGCGCGCGCTGGCGAAGGTGCTCGGGCTGCCGGAGTCGCGCGTGCGGGTCATCCAGCCGACGCTCGGCGGCGCGTTCGGCGGAAAGAGCGATCCCTTCTCGCTCGAGTTCTGCGCCGCGAAGCTCGCGATGCAGACCGGGCGCCCCGTGAAGATCCTCTGGACGCGCGAGGAGGTCTTCTTCGCGCACCGGGGCCGCCACCCCATGCAGATGCGCTACCGCACCGGCGCGACGAAGGAGGGCAAGCTGACCGGCGTGGACGCAGAGCTGCTCATCGACGGCGGCGCCTACAGCTCGTTTGGCCTCGTCACCGCGTACTACGCCGGCCAGCTGCTCACCGGCCCGCTCCACTTCCCCACCTACCGCTTCGACGCGACGCGGGTCTTCACCAACAAGCCTCCCTGCGGCCCCAAGCGCGGCCACGGCAGCGTGCAGCCCCGCTTCGCCTTCGAGGTGCAGCTCGACGAGCTCGCGGAGAAGCTCGCGCTCGATCCGATCGAGCTGCGCCGGCGCAACTGGCAGGGCGCGTACACCACCACGGTGAACGGCCAGCGGATCACCTCGAGCGGCTTCGGCGCGTGTCTGGACGCGGTCGAGCAGGCAAGCGGGTGGAGGGAGCGGCGCGGCCGGCTCGGCCCCGGGCGCGGGCTCGGCGTCGCCGGCTCGATGTATATCTCCGGCACGAACTACCCGATCTATCCGAACGAAATGCCGCAGGCAGGTGTGCAGCTCAAGATCGATCGCTCGGGGCTCGTGACGGCCTTCACGGGCGGCAACGATCTGGGCCAGGGCTCCTCGACCGTCGTGCGCAAGCTCGTCGCGGAGGAGCTCGGGCTTCTCGCGGAGGACGTGCGCGTCGTCGCCGCAGACACCGATCTCTGCCCGGTGGATCTCGGCGCCTACTCGAGCCGCGTCACGTTCATGGTCGGCAACGCGGCGATCGACGCGGCCCGGGACCTGCGCGCAAAGCTGACCGCGGCGATCGCAGCGAAATGGAGCGTGCCCGCCGCGCGCGTGGCCTTCGGCGGCGGCGCGGTGTGGGACGTGGAGGCGCCGACGGAGCGCAGGCTCACCTCGCGCGAGGCGTTCCAGCTCGCGGAAGAGGCCCTCGGCACGCTCGGCGCGACCGGCTCCTACAACACGCCGACGCTCGGCGGCGACTACCGCGGCGGCACGATCGGCGCGTCGCCGGCCTACTCCTTCACCGCGCACGTCGCCGAGGTCGAGGTGGACGAGGAGACCGGCATCGTGAAGCTCCGCAAGCTCTGGGTCGCGCACGACTGCGGCCGCGCGATCGATCCGGTGCTCGTCGCGGGCCAGATGGAGGGCTCGGCGTACATGGGCGCGGCCGAGGCGCTGCTCGAGGAGCACGCGGTGGAGGCCCACGGCCTCGTGATCGCGCCGTCGCTGCTCGATTATCCGCTCGCCACCTCGCTCGACGTACCGCCGATGGAGAGCCTGATCGTGGAGAGCCTCGATCCCGAGGGGCCCTACGGCGCCAAAGAGGCAGGGGAAGGCCCGCTGCATCCGGCGCTGCCGGCCATCGCCAACGCGATCTTCGACGCCATCGGAGTACGCCTGCATCACTTGCCGCTGACGCCGGCGAAGGTGCTCGCTGCCCTCCAGGCGAAGCGGGGCACGCCGTGCTGAGGCTCCCCCGGCTCACCGTCGAGCGTCCCGCCACCGTGGACGAGGCGCTCGTGCGGCTGCAGGCGCTCGGCCCGCGCGGCCGGGTCCTCGCGGGCGGCACCGATCTGCTCGTGAACCTCAAGCACCGCGTCGTCGAGGCGGAGACCCTGCTGTCGCTCGACGCGATCGGCGCGCTGCGCGGCCTCGAGCGCACGCCGGACGGCGGGCTGCGGATCGGCGCGATGACGCCGCTCGCGGACGTCGCGACGAGCCCGGACGTACAGGAGCGCGCCCCTGCGCTCGCCTCGGCCGCCGGCCAGATCTCCTCGCCCCAGCTGCGCCGGATGGGCACGCTGGGCGGCAACGTGCTGCTCGACACGCGCTGCCGCTGGATCAACCAGACCCACTTCTGGCGGCAGGCGCTCGGGTTCTGCCTGAAGAAGGACGGCACGGTCTGTCACGTCGTCGAGGGCGGAAAGCGCTGCGTGGCGGCCGCGAGCAACGACACGGCCCCCGCGCTGCTGACGCTCGACGCGACGCTCGAGCTGCGCGGTCCGGACGGCGCCCGCGCGCTGCCGCTCCGCGACCTCTACCGGGCGGACGGCGCGGCGCACCTCGCGCTGCGTCCGGCAGAGCTGCTCCTCGCGATCCTCGTGCCGCCGCAGCCCCCGGGCCACCGCGGCGCGTACGTGAAGCTGCGCAGCCGCGGGGCGATCGACTTCCCGCTGCTCGGCGTCGCGGCGACGGTGGTGCTCGACGGTGAGACGATCCGCGCCGCGAGCGTGGCGGCCGTCGCGCTGCAGGCCCGGCCGCTGCAGCTCGAGGGCGTCTCCGAGCGGCTCGCCGGCCTGCGACGCGGCACGCCCGAGCTCACCGCGGCGCTCGAGGCGCTCGGGGGGGCGGCGCAGAAGAAGCTCCGGCCGCTCGCGAACGTGCCGGGCGACGCGGCGTGGCGGCAGCAGCTCGTCGCCGTCTTCGTGAAGCGCGCGCTGCGGGCCGCGTTGGGGGCGCCATGATCGCGGGGCTCGTGCTGGCGGCGGGCGACTCGCGGCGGGCGGGCACGCCCAAGGCGCTCGCGACGCTCGACGGCGTGCCGCTGGTGCAGTGCGCCGCGCGCGCGCTGCGGGAGGGCGGCTGCACGGAGCTCGCGATCGTGGTGGGCCGCGCGGCCGCGGCGATCGCGCGGCTCGAGCCGCAGGCGTGGCTCGTCCACAACGACGCGCCGGCCGAGGGCATGTTCCGCTCGCTGCGGCTCGGGCTCGAGGCGCTGCGACCGCTGCGCCCGCGCGCGGTCGTCGTCTCGCTCGTCGATCACCCGCACCTGCAACCAGCCACCGTGCGCGCGCTGATCGCCGCGCTCGATCCGTCGGGGCTGCGCGCGAGCGTGCCGACCTTCCACGGCGCGCCGGGCCACCCGTTCCTGCTCCCGGCGACGCGCGTCGAGGCGGCGCTGCGGCTGCATGCGCAGGCCACGGTCCGCGACGTCGTCCACCTCGGCGCGCCGCCGATCCTCCTCGCTGTCTCCGATCCCGGGATCCTCGAGGACCTCGACACCGCCGCAGCGCTGCACGCGGCCTCCGTGAGGCCCGCCCCACCATGACGACGATCTCCTTCACGCTCAACGGCGCGCCCGTGCAGCTCGCGGTGCAGGACCACCACACGCTGCTCGAGGCGCTGCGGCTTCAGCTGCAGCTCACGGGCACCAAGCAGGGCTGCGACAAGGGCGACTGCGGCGCGTGCACCGTGCTGCTCGATGACGCGCCCGTGCTCTCCTGCCTCACGCTCGCGGTCACCGTGCAGGGGCGCAGCGTGGTGACGATCGAGGGGCTCGTGCCGCTGCATCGGGCGGCCGGCGGCAGCGGCGTCGATCCCGTGCAGGACGCCTTCGATCGCTCCGGCGCGCTGCAGTGCGGCTTCTGCCAGCCCGGCATGATCCTCTCTGCGAAGGCGCTGCTGCGCCGCAACCCCGATCCGACCGAGGACGAGATCCGCGCCGCGCTCTCCGGGAACCTCTGCAGATGCACCGGCTACGCGCAGATCATCGACGCCGTGCGCTTCGTCGCCGCCACGCTGGCCGGCCGCGACCCGCCGCCGCCGCGCTGGACGAAGGTCGCCGTGCCGCAGCCGCAGGATTGACCTGGATCAAGTCCGGCAGCCGCCGTCCGGGTTGACTCCGAAGACGGGTCACATCCGGGGGGATGCAGCATGTCGAACGAGCCGGGAAGGCCGCACGTCGTCGTGCGCCCCGAAGAGTGGACGTGGGACTGGAACGTCGCCGAGGGCGCCGATCCGCTCGCGGCGGGCGTCGGTGCGCTGCACGACGAGACGCTGCGGGACGGGCTGCAGTCGCCCTCCGCGATCGATCCGCCGCTGGAGAAGAAGCTCGCGCTCGTGCGGCAGATGGACGCGCTCGGCATCGGCTCGGTCTGCATCGGGCTGCCGGGCGCGGGGCCACGCGCGAAGGAGGACTGCGCGGCGATCGCGCGGCTCATCCGCGAAGAGAAGCTGCGCATCATCCCCGGCTGCGCCGCGCGGACCGTCGTGGCGGACGTCGCCGCGATCGCCGACGTGACGCAGGCGACCGGCCAGCCGCTCGAGGTCTACGCCTTCATCGGCAGCTCGCCGATCCGGCAGTACGCGGAGAACTGGACGCTCGATCACCTGCTCACGACGAGCGCGACCGCGATCGACTTCGCGCGAAGCCAGAACCTCGAGGTCAGCTACGTCACCGAGGACACCACCCGCACGCCGCCGCGCGTGCTCGATCGCCTGTTCCGCAACGCGATCGAGCACGGCGCCCGCCGCCTCACGCTGTGCGACACGACCGGCCACGCGACGCCGGAGGGGACCAGGAACCTCGTGCGCTGGGCGCGCGGGCTCGTGCGTGGGCTCGACGTCGACGTGAAGCTCGATTTTCACGGCCACAACGATCGCGGCCTCGCGGTCACGAACGCGCTCGCGGCGCTCGCCGCCGGCGCCGACCGCGTCCACGGCTGCGCGCTCGGCATGGGCGAGCGCGTCGGCAACGCGGCGATCGATCTGGTGATCCTCAACCTCTATCTGCTGGGCCGCGGCGGCCACCGGCTCGAGCGGCTCGTCGACTACGTCCGCGCGGCGAGCGAGGCGCTCGGCTTCGAGGTCCCGCATAACTATCCGCTCTCGGGGCTCGACGCGTTCCGGACCGCCACGGGCGTGCACGCCGCGGCGATCGTCAAGGCGAAGGCGCTCGGGGACGAGTGGCTCGTCGATCGCGTCTACTCGTCGGTCCCGGCGCGCGTCTTCGGCCAGTCGCAGCAGATCGACATCGGCCCGATGAGCGGCGCGTCCAACGTGCGGTTCTGGCTCGAGGCCCGCGGGATCGTCGCGACCGAGGGGCTCGTCCAGGCGATCCTCCAGACCGCCAAGCAGACCGATCACACGCTCTCGGAGCCCGAGATCCGCCGCGTGATCGCCGCGCCGGCGCCGTGATCCGCCGCTTCAGGCCTTCCGGGCGATGAGCTGGAGCTCGCGCCGCAGGTGGAGCGCGCGCGCCGTCGCGACCCAGAGCCGGAGCGCCGCGAACCGGAGCGGCTCCCACAGCGCGCCGAGCCCTCGCGCGAGCCGTCGACGCAGGATCGCCTTGCCCGCGTGGCGCGGCTCAAGCCCGGCCCGGGCGCAGGCGTCCGCGAGGTGGCGATCCTCGTAATAGACGTGGTGCTGCCAGCCGGCGCGCTCGGGCCGGAAGAACCCGCCCCGCCGCAGCAGGAGGTGGCGCTTCCAGTGGTCGGCGTCCGGGACGATCACGAGCAGCACGCCGCCGGGCCGGAGGACGCGGCGGATCTCGGCGAGCGACGGCAGCGGCCGCTCGGTGTGCTCGAGCACATGTTTGGCGGTCACGACGTCGAACGACCCATCGGCGAACGGGAGCGCCTCGAGCGTGCCCTCCTGCGCCTCGTAGCCCCGCTCCCGGCAGGCCTGCACGGCGAAGGGCGAGGTGTCGAGGCCGACGCCACGCAGCCCGACGCGCCGCGCCGCCTCGAGCACGTAGCCGACCGAGCAGCCGAGATCGAGGACGTCCCGCGCGTGCGGCGCGAATTCCAGCGCGACCAGGAGCTGATTGCGACACTTCCGCACCCTGTGTCCCCAGCGCTTCACGTACTTCGCGCGGCCCGCGACGAAGTAGCCCTCGCCGTAGCCCTCGCCGAGGCCGGGGCGCTGGTGGGTCTTGTAGACGAGCGCGCAGGCCGGGCAGCAGCCGAAGGCGAGCTCGGGGAAGGCGACGAGCGGTCGGGCGCCCGCCGTGCCGCAGAGCGGGCAGTGGGTCAGGAACGCAGGCGCCGCGGCGCCGCTCACCGCCCGCCGCCACGCAGCGCGAGGAAAGCATCGAGCGAGGGCCGGAGCAGGTACGGGTTGCTCGCCCGCTCCTCGCCGAGCGTCGTCTCCGGGACCCTGCCGTAGTCGTGGCCCGGACAGAGCCTCGTGCCGGGCGGCAGCGCACCGAGCACGCGGTGGAGGCTGTCGTGCATCTGCCGCGCGTCGCCGCCCTGAAAATCACAGCGGCCGCACGCGCCGACGAAGAGCGTGTCGCCCGAGAAGAGCGCGCCCTGCGCCTCGTAGCAGAGCGAGCCGGGCGTGTGGCCGGGGGTCTCGATGCAGACGATGGGCAGCCCGCCGAGCACGAGCCGCTGCCCGGGGCCGACGGCGACGAGCGCCTCCGGGAAGCTCCGCAGGGATTCGGCGAAGTCGACCTCTCGCCGCGACGCCACGACGCGCACGGCGGCGTCTGCCTCGAGCAGCGCCTGCACGCCGTTGACGTGATCGTGGTGGTGATGCGTGAGGAGCGCGTGCGTGATGCGCCGCCCCGCGGCCTCTGCCGCAGCGTGGATCGCCGGCACGTCCCACGCCGGGTCGACGACCGCGCAGACGGCGCCCTCCGCCGGCCCGACGAGCCACGAGAAGTTCTTCATCGGCCCGACGGCGAGCCGCTGCACCCAGGCCGTCAC
>CAYHCR010000150.1:0-7400 GCA_964354895.1 uncultured Myxococcales bacterium
AGCGCGTACTCATCGGCACCGCCGTCGTCGGCGCGACGACCATGATCTTCGCGACGATCATGGCGCTCACCCACGGACTGACCGAGAACATCGACAAGATCTCGCTGCTCAATCCGCAGTTCCTGCTCGGCATGATCCTCGGCGGCTCGGTGATCTACTGGTTCACCGGTGCGACGATCCAGGCCGTGGCCACCGGCGCCTACCGTGCGGTCGAGTTCATCAAGCAGAACATGCGCCTCGACGGCTCGAACAAGGCCTCGATCGAGGACTCGAAGAAGGTCGTCGAGATCTGCACGCAGTACGCGCAGAAGGGCATGTTCAACATCTTCCTGACGATCTTCTTCTCGACGCTCGCGTTCGCCTTCCTCGAGTCGTACTTCTTCATCGGGTACCTCATCGCGATCGCGCTCTTCGGCCTCTTCCAGGCGCTCTTCATGGCGAACGCCGGCGGCGCGTGGGACAACGCCAAGAAGCTCGTCGAGACGGAGCTCAAGGCCAAGAACACGCCCCTGCACGCGGCCGTGATCGTCGGCGACACCGTCGGCGACCCCTTCAAGGACACCTCGTCGGTCGCGATGAACCCGGTGATCAAGTTCACGACGCTCTTCGGCCTGCTCGCCGTCGAGCTCGCGGAGACGATCGCGCCGGACATCCGCGCCGCGATCGCCGCCGCGCTCTTCGCGATCTCGCTCGTCTTCGTGTGGCGCTCGTTCTACGCCATGCGGATCGAGAGCGGCGTCAAGAGCGAGGGCAGCGCGTCGGAGAAGGCAGCGGCGAAGGCGGCCTGATCCGGTCGAGGCACCACACGACGCCGCCGGGGACCCGCACAGGTGTCCGGCGGCGTTCGTCCGTTCGGGAGGCTGCATGAGCGCGCAGGGCGAAGGCGAAGCGAAGGGGCGGAGGCTCATCGGCCTCGCGCTCGGCGCGCTCGGGGTCGTCTACGGCGACATCGGCACGAGCCCGCTCTACGCGATCAAGGAGTCGTTCCACGCTGGGCACGGGCTGCCGCTCACGCAGGCGAACGTGCTCGGCGTGCTGTCGCTGATGGTCTGGAGCCTCACCGCGGTCGTGAGCTTCAAGTACATCGTCTTCATCCTCCGCGCCGACAACAAGGGCGAAGGCGGCATCTTCGCGCTGCTCGCGCTCGTGCCGGGCCTCGACAAGGGCGCGAGCCGGTTCGGCTACGTCGGCATCACGCTGCTCACGCTCTTCGGAGCGGCGCTGCTCTACGGCGACGGCGTCATCACGCCTGCGATCTCCGTGCTCTCCGCGGTCGAGGGCCTCGGCGTCGCGACCCACGCGCTCGAGCCGGCGATCGTGCCGATCACCGTCGTGATCCTCATCGGGCTCTTCGTCGTGCAGCGTCAGGGGACCGGCGCGGTCGGCAAGGTCTTCGGGCCGATCATGATCCTCTGGTTCGGCTCGCTGGCCGTGCTCGGCGTCGTGCACATCGCCGACAACCTCGAGGTGCTGCGCGCCTTCGACCCGCGCTGGGCCGTGCAGTTCTTCCGGACGAACGGGAAGGCCGGCTTCCTCGTCCTCGGCTCCGTCGTGCTCGCGATCACCGGCGCCGAGGCGATGTACGCGGACATGGGCCACTTCGGGAAGCAGCCGATCCGTTTGACCTGGTTCGTCATCGTCTTCCCTGCGCTGGTGCTCAACTACTTCGGCCAGGGCGCGCTGCTGCTCGATCACCCGGAGGCGGTCGAGAACCCGTTCTTCAGCCTCGTGCCGCGACCGCTGCTCTATCCGATGGTCGCGCTGGCGACCGCGGCCACCGTGATCGCGTCGCAGGCGCTGATCTCCGGCGCCTTCTCGCTCACGCGACAGGCGGTGCAGCTCGGGTTCCTGCCGCGCGTGCAGATCATCCACACCTCCGGCGACGAGGAGGGGCAGATCTACGTGCCCGAGGTGAACTGGGCGTTGATGATCTCGTGCGTCGGCCTCGTCCTCACGTTCCGCGAGTCGAGCAAGCTCGCGGCGGCCTACGGCATCGCGGTCACGATGGACATGGTGATCACGACCTGCGTCTTCACCGTGGTCACCCTCAAGGCGTGGAAGTGGCCCTGGTGGAAGTCGCTGTCGCTCGCCGCGATCTTCCTGCTCTTCGACGCGCCCTACCTGGCCTCGAACCTGCTCAAATTCCTCGACGGCGGCTTCGTGCCGATCCTCATCGCGATCGTGCTCTTCGCGGTGATGACCACGTGGAAGCGCGGCCGTGGCGAGCTCGCCGCGCGCGTGAAGGCCTCGACGCTCCCGCTCGATCTCTTCCTCGACGACGTCGAGCGCCGCGAGCCGCACCGGGTCGACGGCACCGCCGTCTTCATGTTCGGCGACCCGAACGGCACGCCGCCTGCACTGCTGCACCACATGAAGCACATGCAGGTGCTGCACAAGCAGGTCGTGCTGCTCTCGATCGGCGCGGCCGACGAGCCGAAGGTCCCGCCGGCGGAACGGTTGCAGGTCGAAAAGCTCAAGGCCGGCTTCTGGCGGCTCAAGGCCCAGTACGGCTTCATGGAGACGCCGAACGTGCCGGACCTGATGCGGCTGGCGTGGCGCGACGGGCTCGCCACGGACCCCGCGACGACGAGCTACTTCCTCGGCCGCGAGACGCTGCTCACGAGCGGGCCGTCGCGGATGATGCGCTGGCGCAAGGGGCTCTTCGGGTTCCTGAGCAAGAACGCCCGCACGGCGACGAGCTTCTACCGGCTGCCGCCAGGCCGTGTCGTCGAGCTCGGGATGCAGATCGACCTGTAGCGCGGGGCGCGGCGCAGGGCCGGCCGCGGCGGGTCAGAGCGCGGCGAAGGACTGGCGCACCGCTTGGCGCAACGCCTCGCGGTGAAAGAGCCACGCGCCGACGTGTCCGGCGGCGATCCAGGAGAGGCGGCTGCCCGGCCAGTGCGCGTGCAGGCGCTGCACGCTCGCCGGATCGATGAACGCGTCCTGCGCGGCGCCGACGATCACGGCCGCGTCGGGCCGCGCCGGCGGCGGCAGGCCCAGCAGGGACAACGTGTGCAGCTCTGCGTGCAGCGCCTCGCGCGCCGCGGGCGCGCCGCCGAGCTTCGGCCAGTCGACGCCGTCGGAGATCAGATCGCGGGCGTAGATCGGCGCGGGCGAGTCGCCGGCGGCGAGGATCGCGACGGCGAGCGGACCCGGCGTGCGGGCGGCCGCGTACGCCGCCATCTGGCCCCCCATCGAGAAGCCGGCGACGCCGCGCTGCTGCACGCCCTCGCGCGCCAGCCAGCCGAGCAGCGCGCGCGCCTCGGCGACGGCGGCCTCGGCCATCGTGAGCAGGTCTGACACCGTCCGCAACGAGGCGCGATGCTGTCCGGCGGGGCGGCGCGCCCCGTACATCGGCTGCGCGAGCAGCAGGGCGCCGAAGCCCTCGCGGACCAGCGGCGCGACGACGCCGAGGCGCGCCTCCCAGGCCTCGTCGCCGCTCGCGGCGAGCACCACGAACGTGCGGGCGGGCAGCGCGTCGGCGGCCGTCACGAGCAGCGCCCGGGCCTCCTGCGCCTCGGGCGGCAGCGTCGCGCGTGCGGGGCTCGGGAAGGTGGCCTCGCGCAGCACGAGCCCCGCGCGGCGCCGCGCAGGCTCCAGCGCGAGCGCGGCGGGCGCGGGCGGGGTGAGCGTCAGGAAGCTCTGCCGGAGAGACGGCAGAAGGTCGCGGTCGCCCCAGCCGTCGGCGAAGAGCTCGCGACGCGTCAGGCGCGAGTAGAGGCGGTCGACGGCGGAGCGGCGCCGCACCGCTCAGGGCTCGGAGAGCGCGTCGACGAGCCGGCCGAGGCGGGCGATCGCCTTGCGGGCGTGCGCGCCGAAGAGGCGCCGGGCCAGCAGCGTGGCGCCCACGACGCAGGCGGCGGCCCAACCGAGCCCGCCGGCGATCCCCACGATGGGGAGCAGCGGGCCGCGCGGATCAGCGCCGAGCAGCAGCGAGATCCCGGCCAGCGAGGCGCCCGCGACGAACGCGAGGCCGCCGCCGAGCCCGCCGCCGAGCCCGCCCACGAGCCCGCCGAACAGGCCGCCCGCGGCGCCGCGCAGCTCGGCCGACAGGGTCACGTCGGTGCCCTCCTTCGTCACGCAAAGCTGCACGCAGGTCGGGGTCGAGCTGCGCTCCGTCGAGAAGTGTACGAGGCCCGGCGAGCGGCGCAGCCGGCCCTGCTCGCCGCAGCGTTGCCGCAGGCGGGCGACGACGCGATCGAGCGCCGGCTCGTCGAGCGGCGGGAGGCGGCGGGAGAGCGTCGGCCGGAGCGGGCCGCCGAGCAGGCGCGCCTCGGTCGACGCGCCGCGCTCGCCGGAGCGGTTCAGACCGCGACGTTCCAGCGCGTGAGGAACGCCTTCAGCTCGGCGACGTCGCCCGTGAAGATGTGGCCGGGCACGCCCGCCTGGCTCGCGGCGTCGACCGCGCGCGGGTCGACGTCGACGCAGACGCAGCCGGCCGGCGCGAGGCCGAAGCGCTCGCAGCCGCGGCGGTAGAACTCGAGGCTCTCGGGCGAGACCCCCGCCTCGAACGTCGGATAGAGCCCCGTGAACCTGTGCAGGACCGGCAGCAGCTCGCGTGCCCGCTGAAAATGGAGCGGATCCGTGCCGGCGAAGAGGTAGACGGCGTGGCCGTGGTCGAGCGCGCTCTCCATCACGGCGGCGACCTCGGCGTTCGGCTCGATCGCGTCGGCCCACGCGGCGGCGAGGCCCTCGTACCCGACGTCCGTCCAGCCGTACGACTGGGCGAGGCCGACGAGGAAGTTCTGCGCGGTGAGCTGTCCGGCCCGGAAGGCGAGCACGCGCTCGGAGTCGTACAGGCGGCCGGGCGCCTCGGGCCGGGGCGCCTTGCCCCGCGCGAAGTTGCTGATCGACCGCAGTCCGCGATCTGCGCGAAGACGGACGAGCACGTCGGTCAGGCCCGTGAGGACGACGGTCGGCGTGGACATGTGCCGGTTGGTAGCACGCTCCACGGGCGATCGAAAGGCGGACGCAGGGCCGTGCGCGAGGCCTGCGTCAGCCTCCCCGGGCGAAGCGGGTCGCGGAGGCGGGCGCCCGCGGATCGAGGGTGTTGCGGGCGCAGAACGCGAGGTACTCCATCACCGCGTCGAGCACGTGCGTGAAGCCCTTGCGCGCGATCGGCCCCTCGAAGACGACGACCTCTGCCGCGCCGACGAGCGCGGCCATCTCGTTGGGCCAGCGGGAGAGCCCCTCCTCCAGCAACCGGCTGCGCCGGTGATTCGCGCGGCCGAAGAGCGAGGTGCGCTTCATGCCTGCCGCGGCGTGGATCGGCAGCAGCCAGGCGAGGCCCGCGGCGGCCGGGACGAGCTCGCCGCGCGAGACGCAGTCCCGGGCAAACGCCTCGAGGCGATCGACGTCACCGGAGGAGTCGGTCTCGAAGCCCGAGCCGAAGCGGAAGCGCCCCTTCTCGACCTCGTGGCCCATGTGGCGCAGGAGCGCTGCGGCAAAGTCGGTCCGGGCCAGCTCGTCCTGCTCGTCGAGCGTCGCGTCGTCATCGACGAGCTCGACCTCCTCGTCCTCCGTCGCTTCGTCGATCGCGACGTCCTCCGCGGGCTCGTCGAGCTCGAGGGCGAGCTCTTCGCCGGCAAAGAGCAGCAGCTCGCCCGCGAGCGGCACGCCCTCCTCGAGGCCGTGCGAGGTCTCGTGCGGTGTGCGCAGCCACTCCTCGCAGGTCGCCCAGCTCTTCGCGAGGTAGCGATCGCCGCGCACGAGCGAGGCGGAGAGCTCGGGATCCTCCGCGAGGATCGTGCAGACCGGCACGAGCGCCGCGAACTCCCGCTGCGCGGTCGCGTCTCCGCGGTGCGCGAGGTCGAAGGCGACGACGAGGCAGCAGAACTGCGCACGCGTGCCGGGCTTGGCGCGCAGGGCGGTCAGGTAGAGCAGGAGCCGATCCCGCGCGTGCTCCGCCCGGCCGTGCGCGAGCACGTCGACCTCGGCACACAACGCGAGCAGCTCCGTCGCATCGAGCGGGAGGAGCTCGGCGATCAGTCTGGCGCGCGCTTCGGGAGCCAGCGCGGCCGGCGGGGGAGGTGGCGGAGGCCGGGCCACGGGTCACCCATCATGGCACGGCGGGGGCGGGACCGGCAGAACGAGGCCGCCTCCGATCGGAGGCGAGCCCCGGAGCCGCGAGCCCCGGAGACTGGCGCGAGAGGACGCGGAGGCGCGGCCCCGGATGGCGAGGCCGGCCAAGCGTGTCCGGTTCAGCCGCGCGCAGCTCGTCAGGCCGAGGGCTGACGCGCGCCGCGCTTGGTGGCGACGCCGTTGGCGGGCTTGTCGTCGGCCTTCTCTGCCTTCTCGGCGGCGTCCGGCCCTGGCGTGACGGCCCGACCCTTGATGCCGTACTTCTCGAAGACCTTGCCCTCGATCTTCGCGGCGAGGGCAGGGTGCTCGATCAGGAACTGCCGGGCGTTCTCCCGGCCCTGGCCGATCCGCTCGCTCTCGTACGAGAACCAGGTGCCACTCTTCTCGATGATGCCCTCGTTGGAGGCGAGGTCGAGGAGGTCCCCTTCGCGGCTGATCCCGTGGCCGTACAGGATGTCGAACTCGACCTCCTTGAACGGCGGCGCGACCTTGTTCTTGACGACCTTCACGCGCGTCCGGTTGCCGATCACGTCCTCGCCGTTCTTCAGCGCGCCGATGCGGCGGATGTCGATGCGCTGCGTGGCGTAGAACTTCAGCGCGTTGCCGCCCGTGGTGGTCTCCGGGCTGCCGAACATCACGCCGATCTTCATGCGGATCTGGTTGATGAAGATGACCAGCGTGTTGGTGCGCTTGATGTTGGCGGTGAGCTTGCGCAAGGCCTGGCTCATCAGCCGTGCCTGCAGCCCCATCTGGGGCTCGCCCATCTCGCCCTCGATCTCGGCCTTGGGCGTCAGCGCCGCCACCGAATCGATGACGATGATGTCCACGCTCCCGGATCGCACCAGCATGTCGGCGATTTCCAGCGCCTGCTCGCCGGTGTCGGGCTGCGAAATCAGCAGTTCGTCGGTTTTCACGCCGAGCTTGGCCGCGTATTCCGGATCGAGCGCGTTCTCCGCATCGATGAACGCCGCCGTGCCGCCGACCTTTTGCGCCTGGGCGATGACCGACAGGGTCAGCGTGGTCTTGCCGGAGGATTCAGGCCCGTAGATCTCGACCACGCGGCCGCGCGGCAGCCCGCCCACGCCGAGGGCGATATCCAGGCCCAGCGACCCGGTGGATATGACCTGCACGTCAGGCACGGCCTGCGCATCCATGCGCATGATGGAGCCCTTGCCGAACTGTTTTTCGATCTGTGCGAGGGCCGCGGTAAGGGCCTTGGATTTGTTGTCGTCCATGTTTTTTCCTTGTCTTTGACGTTGGCGATTATGGCATAAACGGGAGGTGGCCGAATCGCGTTGACCTGTATATTTATACAGTAT
>CAYHCR010000151.1:0-7384 GCA_964354895.1 uncultured Myxococcales bacterium
AGCGCTGCAGCGCGGTGAGCTCCGGCGGCAGCAGCGGACGCAGCGGCGCGATCAGCAGTACGACGCCCGCGTCGGCCGGGACCACGCCCTTCTCGACGAGCGAGAGCTCGCTGGCGATCAGCCCCTCGTCCGCGAGGCGCTTGCGCACGCTGGCGAGCCCGCCGTCCGAGGCGTCCGCGATCGACGCCTCGCCGTGTCCCGTCACGAAGTAGAGCTTCTGCTCCGCGCTGCGCAGCACCTTGAGCACGCCGTTGGTGAGCGCCTCCTCGGAGAGCTCACCGACTCTGGCCTCGGTGGCGCCGCGCGACACGAGCACGCGCGCCCCGCCCTCCTTGATCCCCTTCTCCTTCACGAGCGCCGGGTTCGCGAAGGGATCGACGAACGTCACCACGAGCCGATCGCCCGCCGCGCCGCGGTAGCGATCGAGCAGCTCCTTGAGCGGGGCATACTGTGGCTCCGTCGGGCCGAAGAAGGCGCTGATCCGGACCTCGTCCGGCAACGTGCCCAGCGTCCGGATGGTGTCGACAGATAAGGTATGCAGGCCACCCTTCGTGACGTCCCAGCTCTTCCTGGAGACCATCGCGGCGGCGTTGAGCGCGACGAGCCCCACGACGAGCACGAGCGTCGTCACGAGCGACACGCCATAGAAGAGCGTCGCGCGGCCCGCGAGCCGGCGGCTGAGCCCCTCCCGGTTCGTCATGAGCCAGAAGAGGACCGCAGAGGTGCCGAACGCGGCCTGGCCGACCGCGACGGGGTGGGAGAAGGAGACGAAGAGGAGGGTCGCAGCCGCGGAGCTCAGCAGCGCGATCCCGAACCCGAGGGAGATGCGGCTCCAGGTCTTCACGGAAACCCCTTCAGGCCCACCGACGCGCTTCGAGCGCGCGGTGCGTGAGGAACAGGCCGAGCACGACGAACGAGCCGAAGTACGCGAGATCCGCGACCGCCAGGCTGCCGCGCGCGAACGCGACGAGGTGCTGCACGCTCGAGAGGTGCGCGAGGACCTCCCGCCACACACCCTCCACCTCGCCGGCCTTCCAGCCGACGACCCAGAAGAGGAAGAGCACCAGGAACGTGATGATCGCCGCGACGACCTGCGAGTCCGTCAGCGAAGAGATGAACAGCCCGACCGCCGCGAACGCCGCTCCACACAGAAACAGCCCCAGCAGGCCGAGTCCGACGGTCTGCCACTCCACGCCGCTCGCGCCGCTCGCCGTCGCGCCGTACGCGTCGAGGATCGCGGGGAAGACCGCGACGAGGCCGACGTAGACCCCGATCATGACGAGCGCCGCGAGGTACTTGCCGAGCACGATCTCGATCGAGCGGATCGGCGCGGACATCAGCAGCTCCATCGTCCGGCCCCGGAGCTCCTCCGCGAAGAGCCGCATCGTCAGGAACGGGACGACGAAGATGAGGATCACGCCCATGTTCACGATCAGCGGCCCGACGACGGCGTCGGTGAGGTTGAGCTGGTCGAGCAGCTCCGGGCGCTGCACCCGCATCAGCTCCATCAGCTGGCGCTGGAAGGAGCTGGTCGCGGAGAGGAAGACGAACGCGGCGATGAAGCTCGTCGCGAAGAAGGCGACCCACGCGACCGGCGTCGCGAAGTACAGATAGAGATCCTTCTTGGCGATGGCGAGGATGTTTCGCATCAGGCGATCCCGGCCGTCGCGGCGACGACGGGCTCGGGCGCGGCCGGCACGACGTGCGTCAGGGAGAGGAAGATCTCGTCGAGGCTCTTGCCGGGGTGCTTCACCTGCAGGTCCGTCAGCCGCTCGTGCGCGACGAGCCGGCCGCGCGCGATGATCAGCACCTTGTCGCAGGTCGCGGTGACCTCCTGCAGGATGTGGGTCGAGACGATGACCGTGTGTCGGCCCGCGAGCGCCCGCAGCAGCGCGCGGACCTCGAGGATCTGCGACGGATCGAGCCCCGCCGTCGGCTCGTCGAGCACCAGGACGTCGGGGCTGCCGATCAGCGCCTGCGCGATCCCGACGCGCTGGCGGTAGCCCTTGGACATGTTGCCGATGACCCGGCCGAGGACGTCGGACACGTTTGCGGCCGCCGCGACGCGCTCGACCTCGCCCTTGCGGATCTTGCCGGGCACGCCCTTGATCTCGGCGACGAACGACAGGTACGCCCGCACGGACATCTCGGGGTAGACGGGCGGGATCTCGGGGAGATATCCGACGCGCCGCTTCACCTCGAGCGGCTCCTCGAAGACGTCGTGGCCGGCGACCGACGCGGTGCCGCTCGTCGGGGGCAGGAAGCCCGTCAGGATCCGCATCGTCGTCGACTTGCCGGCGCCGTTGGGCCCGAGGAAGCCGAGGATCTCGCCCTTCTCGACGCGGAAGGTGAGGTCGTCGACCGCGACGAGATCCCGGTAGCTCTTCGTGAGGTGCTTGACCTCGATCATCGCTCGCTCCGTGGCCGTCGAGCCGCGCCGCCGTGGTCACGACGACGCGCCGCGAGGCTGATCTGGTGCTCCGGCTCGTCGGGCCCGTGCAACCGACGGCACGACGCACCCCTTCCCGCCAGCGCCCTCGGGACCGCCCGAGCGGCGAGACCCATACGTCAAAAACGATTGTAACGACGCATGGTTGAAGGTAGGAGGCGAGAGCGCGCGGAAGATAGCACGCGCCGCGGAGGCGAGCCATGGGGATCGTGGTCCAGAAGTACGGCGGCTCGTCGGTCGCGAACGTCGAGAAGATCCAGCGCGTCGCGGACCGGGTCGCGGCCGCGAAGGCCTCGGGCAAGGAGCTCGTCGTCGTCGTCAGCGCGATGGGACACACCACCGACGAGCTGCTCGCGCTCGCCAAGCAGGTCTGCGACAGCCCGGCGCGGCGCGAGCTCGACATGCTGCTCTCCGCGGGCGAGCGGATCTCGATGGCGCTCCTCTCCATGGCGCTCAACGCGCGCGGCGTGCCCGCGGTCAGCTTCACCGGCAGCCAGAGCGGCATCATCACCGACGACGCCCACTCGAACGCGCGCATCGTCGAGGTCCGGCCCTACCGCGTCTTCGACGAGCTCGAGCGCGGCAAGGTGGTGATCGTCGCCGGCTACCAGGGCGTCAGCTTCAAACGCGAGGTGACCACGCTCGGCCGCGGCGGCTCGGACACCACGGCCGTCGCGCTCGCGGCGGCGCTCGCGGCCGAGGCCTGCGAGATCTACACCGACGTCGACGGCGTCTACACCACCGACCCGCGCGTCGTGCCCGACACGAAGCGGCTCTCGGAGCTCTCGTACGAGGAGATGCAGGAGCTCGCCGAGGCGGGCGCGAAGGTGCTCAATGCGCAGGCCGTCGAGTTCGCCAAGGACAAGGGCATCGCGATCTTCGCGAGATCCACCTTCGGCGGCGCCGGCGAGACGATCGTGCGTGCGCGCGCGGCGGGGGCGCCCGAGCGCGTCGTCGGGATCACGAGCGAGCGGGAGCTCGTGTGGCTGACCTCGGGCGCCGGCGTCGAGGAGCTCGCGGAGTTCCTGGATGCGCGCGGCACGGGCGGCAAGCAGCTGCTCTTCGAGCAGGGGCGCAGCTCGCTCGTGCTCTCGCTGGAGAACCTGCACGATTTTCCTGCGCTCGAGCGGGATCTGGCGGCGCGGTTCGGCGGGCGGGTGCAGCTGCGCAAGGGGGTCGGCGCCGTGAGCGCGGTCGGCGCGGGCATCAACGCGACGTGGGCCAACCTGCGATCGTGTCTGGAGGCGTGCGAGGCGCTGGGCGCGGAGGTCCTCGCGCTCTCGACCTCGAGCTTCCGGATCAGCCTGCTCGTCGAGGAGCGGCACCTGCCGGAGCTGGTGCGGGCGCTGCACGTGCGGCTCGTGCGCTGACGGACGCCGGCCCGATCACGGCGCCCGCAGCAGCACGCGCGCGTCGGCCGCCACGCTCGCGGCCCGCGTCGGCGCGGCGAAGAACGGGTTGAGATCGAGCTCCTCGATCTCCGGGAAGTCCGTCAGCAGCTGGCTGAGCCGCAGCAGGACCTCGCGCAGCACGGCGCGATCGACCGCCGGGTGACCCCGGGCGCCGTCGAGGATCGGCGCGCCCTTGATCTCCGCGAGCAGCTCCTCTGCGTCGATGTCCGCGAGCGGCGCGAGCCGGAACGCCACGTCGTGCAGGATCTCCACGAAGATCCCGCCGAGCCCGAACATCAGCAGCGGGCCGAACTTCGGATCGACGGTGGCGCCGAAGATGACCTCGGTGCCGCCCTTCGCCATGCGCTGCACGAGCAGCGTCGCCGCAGGGTCCTGCGCGCGCGCGGCGGAGAGCATGGCGTGCGCCGCGTCGCGGACGGCGGCCCCGTCGGCGAGCCCGAGCCGGACGCCGCCCTGATCGGATTTATGCGTGATCACCGCAGAGCTGACCTTGAGCGCGACCGGCCCGCCGAGCGCTGCGGCCGCGATCGCCGCTTCTTCCGCGCCCGCGGCGGCGAGCCACGACGCCATCGGGATCCCCGCCGCCTGCAGCACGGACGTCGCCTCGACGAGCGTGAGCACACGACGGCCGGCGGCCCGGACCGCCGCGAAGGTCCCGGCGATCGTCGCGCGGTCGAAGTCGTCGAACGAGGCGCGCGCGCCTGCCGGCCGCTCCAGCCACGCCCGCCGCCGCGCGAGCGCCGCCATCGCGCTCGCCGCCTCCTCGGGGAACGTATAGACGGGGAGACCGGCGTCTTTGAGCCGCGCGATCGCCGGCTTCGTCGCCACCTTGCCCATGAAGCAGACGAGCACGGGTTTCTGCGTGCCGGCGATCCCCGCGAGGATCCCTTCGGCCACGGCCATGCTGTCGATGATGTCGAGCGAGGTGAAGATCGTGAGGATCGCGTCGATCTCCGGATCTTCGGCGACGGCCCGCAGGCTCGCCTCGTAGTGCTCGCCGCGGGCGGAGGCGATCATGTCGACCGGGTTCGCGCAGCTCGCCTCGGGCGGGAGCGCGGGCCGCAGCCGCGCCTGCGTCGCCGCCGAGAGCGGCGCGACCTGCAGGCCCCGCCGCACGCACGCGTCCACCGCGAGGATCCCCGGGCCGCCCGCGTTCGTGACGACCGCGACCCGATCCCCCTTCGGCGGCGGCTGGGTGGCGAGCGCCGCGGCATACTGAAACATCTCCTCGATCGTGTCGCAGCGGAGGACGCCCGCCTGCGCGAGCAGGCAGTCGACCGCGACGTCGGTGCCCGCGAGCGAGCCCGTGTGGGACGCGGCCGCCCGCGCGCCCGCCGCCGTCCGCCCCGACTTCATCGCGAGGATCGGCTTCCCGCGGGAGACCCGCCGCGCCGTCTCGAGGAAGCGGCGCGGGTTCCCGAAGCTCTCCAGATACATCAGGATGACCTTCGTGCGCGGATCCTGCTCCCAGTACTCGAGCAGGTCATTGCCGGAGACATCGGCCTTGTTCCCGAGCGACACGAACATCGAGAGGCCGAGCCCGCGCTGCGTCATCAACGCCAGGATCGCCTCGCCGAGCGCGCCCGACTGCGACGAGAACGCGATGGGGCCGGCGAGCGGCTCGGCCGTGGCCGAGAACGAGCCCTGCAGCCGGACGGCCGGATCGGTGTTGATGAGCCCCATGCAGTTGGGGCCCACGAGGCGCATCCCTGCCCGCTGCGTGATCTCGCGCAGCTGCGCCTCGAGCTTCTCGCCCTCGCCGCCGACCTCCTTGAAGCCGGCCGTGATCACGACGAGGCCCTTCACGCCCTTGCGCGCGCAGGCCTCGGCGTGGCCGAGCACGTGCTGCCGCGGCACGACGAGGATCGCGAGATCGATCGGGTCGGGGATCGCCTCGACCGAGGGGTAGCACTTGAGGCTGTGCACCGAGTCGGCCCGCGGGTTGACCGGGAAGACCGGCCCGGTGAAGCCGTATCCGAGTAAGTTATGCAGGAGATCGTACGAGATCGAATTGCGCTCGCGGCTGGCGCCGATGACGGCGACGGAGCGGGGGCGCAGGAGCGCGTCGAGGGAGTGGGCCATGGGCCGCGGACTCTACGCAGCGCGCCGCGCCGGGGAAGGCGCGTGACGGGGCGAGCGGGCGCAGCCCCTGAGGGGGCCTGCGCGAACGGACTGCGCGGCTACGCGGCGGTCAGGTGCTCCACGAGGATCCGGACGCCCAGGCCGATCAGCACGAGGCCGCCGGCGAGATCGAGCCGCTTGCCGAGCAGCGCGCCGAAGCGGCGGCCCGCAAACAAGCCCAGCGCGCTGAGCAGCGCCGTCGTGACGCCGATCGTCGCGAGCGAGAGCACGAAGGGCGCGTCGAGCATCGGCAACGTGATGCCGACGGCGAGCGCGTCGATGCTGGTGGCGATCGCGAGCACGAACATCACGCGCAGGCCGAACGGATCGCCGGCCGCGGGCGCGTCGTCGTCGGCCGCGCCGCCGCGCGCCTCCCAGAGCATCTTTCCGCCGATCGCGGCGAGCAGCACGAAGGCGATCCAGTGATCCCACGCCTGGACGACGGGCCCGACGCGGCTGCCGATGAGCCAGCCGATCGCCGGCATGACCGCCTGCGCGCCCCCGAAGAAGCCGGCGACGAGGAGCACGTGCCGGGGGAGGATCCGCGGCGTCGCGAGCCCGCGCGCAGCGGCGACCGCGGTGGCGTCCATCGCCAGACCGACGGCGAGCACGAGGATGGAGCCGAACGTCATGCGGACCTCGCGGCCGGACCGCCGGCCTGGCGGCGCAGTCGAGCACACCTGCCGCAGGGGCGCGCGAGCGAAGGCGGCGCCGGGCACGAGACGATCGGCCGGGGTACGGTGGGCTTGGACGAACGCGCGAGCGAGGCGTGCTGCGTCCGGAGGCCCCGCTGAGGACCCTGCGCCGCGCCACCGACGACGACCGACGCCGGCCCGACGCCCTCGCGCACGAGGTGGGCCACGTCCGCTGATCGGCCCCGCGACGCGCCTGGGGGCGGGCTCCTGCACCCGATCGCGATCGCCGCGATCGGGCTGCTGGTGCTCAACGATCACGTCTGGAAGGCCGCCTTCGCCTCGACGTTGACCGGGAAGCTCTCCGACCTCGCGGGGCTCGCGTTCTTCCCGCTGCTGCTGCAGGCGGCGTATGAGCTCGCCGCTGCCGCGCTGGGTCGGCGTCGTGCTCCCTCGCGAGCGGCGCTCCTCGTCGCGATCGCGGCGACCGCGGCGGTCTTCACGCTGGTCAAGACCACGGCGCTCGGCGGCGCGTCGTACCAGTGGGGCCTCGCGCTTTTGCAGTGGCCCGCGCACGCGCTCCCTGCGGCCTTGCGCGGGATCGGCCTGCCGCCGCTCCGCGCCGTCGCGCTCGTGCAGGACCGGACCGACCTGCTCTGTCTGCCCGCGCTCGCGCTCGCCGCCGCCGCCGGCTGGGCCCGGACGCGCCGCGCGGCGTGACGGGCCGCCGCTGTCCCTCGACCTCGCCGTGCGCCATGCTCGGCGTCCCT
>CAYHCR010000152.1:0-7382 GCA_964354895.1 uncultured Myxococcales bacterium
AGGCGAGCGTCTCCGCCACGACGTCGGACTACTTCGGGCAGATCCAGCTGATCGCTGGGTCGATCACCACGACGAGGCGATGGCCTGGGCGCGTCGCAAGACGTTCGGCGTCAACGAGCAGACCGGTGCGTTGCAGGTCGTCGACGTCGAGGCCGTCGCGCCTGTGGCTGCGGATCGAGTCGAGGCCCGTCCCGTCGCGCCGCGGCCCGGTCTTCCCGCTCGGAACGGTCGTGCACCCCTCACGTGGTCGCGACCGCGAGGATGTCAGACCGCCCGACGAGACTGTCCACAGCGCCGTTGAGCCGCGGCGCGGGTCTGGACGGGCGGTGGCGGGGGAGACAGTGCGGGGCGAACCCGCACGACTGCACGCATACGAGCGAAGGCCCGGCGCCGCGAGCGCGCCGTTGCCGCGCGCGTATCGCCGGCGCGAGCCGGAGGCGACGGTCCTGCACCGCGTGGTGCGCGAGCACCTGGAGACGCTGCTCGCGCAGGCGCGCGAGGCGAGCGACTACGGGCACGGGCTGCCTCGCATGATGGAGCGCGAGCTGCGGGCGTACCTTGCGTGCGGCGTGCTCGCGCACGGCTTCTCGCGCGTGAAGTGCGGCGCCTGCGGGCACGAGCTGCTCGTCGCCTTCTCGTGCAAAGGCCGCGGCGTCTGCCCGTCGTGCACGGCCCGCCGCGCGAACGACACGGCGGCTCACCTGGTCGACCGCGTGCTGCCGCGGGTGCCGGTCCGCCAGTACGTGCTCACCTTCCCGAAGCAGATCCGCTGGCACCTCGCGACGGACCCCACGCTCGCGAGCGCCGCGCTGAACCTGTTCCTGCGCACGCTCTTCGCGTTCCAGCGCAAGTGCGCCCGCGCCGAAGGTGTTCGCGACGGAAAGCCCGGCGCCATCACGTTCGTGCAGCGCTTCGGCTCCGCTCTCAACCTGAACCTGCACTTCCACTGCGTCGTGCCGGATGGAGTGTTCATGGAGCCGAGCGCCGCGCCCCCAGCCGCGCCGCTGGCCTTCCGCGCGCTGCTCCCACCCCGGGACGAGGACGTCCAAGCGCTGCTGCGCAAGACCTCCATGCGCATCGTCGCGATGCTGCGCAAGCGCGGTCGCCTCGATGCGGACCAGTGCGCCACCGACCTCGACGCGCTCGGAGCCCTCCAGGCCGCGTCGCTCGCGAGCGTGCCGCCTCCCCCCCGAGCCGCGCTGCCGCCGCAGGCCACGCGGCGAAACGCCTTCATGGATGGCTTCTCCCTCCACGCAAATACACACCTGCACGGCGAGGACCGCCAGGGTATCGAGCGGCTCTGCGTCTACGGCGCCCGCGGACCGCTCGCCGTCTCCCGACTGCGCGAGCTGCCCGACGGACGCCTCGTCTGCCGGAGGAAGCGCAAGGCCGCGAACGGCGCCGACGAGCTCGTCCTCCAGCCGCTCGAGCTGCTGCGCAAGCTCGTCGCGCTCGTCCCCCCGCCCCGCGTCCACCTCACCCGCTTCCACGGCGTCTTCGCCCCAAACGCCGGGGCCCGCAACCGCGTCGTCCCTGCTCGTCAAGCCGCCGAGGCCCTCTGCTCCGCGGCACGAGCCTCCGACGCTGACCTGCCCGCGCAGCAGCCGCACCTCCTGCGGCCGCTCCCCGACGAGCCTCCGCGCAACCGCGTCCCCTGGGCCGCGCTCTTGCGCCGCACCTTCGAGATCGACGTCTTCCAGTGCCCGACCTGCCTGGGCCGCATGCGCGTCGTGGCCTTCCTCGACGAGCCCACCGTGACCTCGAAGATCCTCGAGCACCTCGGCCTGCCCTCGCAGGCGCCCCCTCTCGCCCCCGCCCGCGAGCGGCCGCAACTCGAGCTCGCCGGGTAGCGACCTCGGCGCGAAGCCAGACCCCAACCGACCGACCGGGCGCTCGACCGGCGGGCGGAGCCGCGCGAATTTACCGAAAATACGGCCAAATCCGCCCCGACTCCACCATCCGGCAACCGCTCACCGGTCCCCGGCCACCCCGGCCGGTCCTTGCGCCCCTTCCCGGTTCCGTGGGTTGTATGTCCTATGAGCCGTCGTCCTTCGCTCATCGCGCCCTCCCGGGGTGGTCCAGCCGGAGGGGACCGCAGATCGCGTCAGGGGCGCTTCTTCGCCTTGCCCTTGCCCTTCGCCGCCGCGTCGGCCCGCAGCCCGATCAGCTCCCGGTTCAGCTCCGGGTCGCTCGAGAGCTGCCGCAGGAGCGCCTCGTTCGGCAGGAGCCCCGCGAGCAGGTTCATCCGCCACTCCGGCTTGAGCGAACGCAGAAAGCTCCGCAGATTGAGCAGCTGCGCAGGCAAGAGCGTGCCCGACGCCAGCGCCTCCGCCACGCTCTCGACCGTCGCCGCGAGCTGGCCGTTGTCCTGCTGCGCGATCGCCTCCGCGTGCGAAGGAAAGTCCTCGACGACCGCCATCCCGCTCACGAACTCCGCCGTGCCGAGCTCCATGTGCCGGTGCAGCGCGGTCCCCGCCTCGAGGCCGATCACGCCGCAGAAGACCTCCTGCTCGAGCCCCTTCGGGATCGCCTGGTTCGAGAGCAGTTCGTGGATGAGCCGGTAGCCCTCGGGCGTCGGTCGCGCCTCGAGCCGGATCGCCTCGCGCCGCCAGAGGAGCTTCCCGTTCGCCCGCACGAAGCCGACGATCTCCTTGTGCAGGCCCGAGCGCTCGGCCCACTTCGCCCACTCCGGCACCGACGGCTCGACCTTCACCTGGCAGAAGCGGCGCAGCATGGCGATGTCGAGCGTCTCGACCTGGTAGTCGCCGCCCTCGGGGTTGATCGCGGAGACGATGCTCCAGCCGGCCGGCAGCTCATGGGTGTGCAGCCGCCACTCCGAGACGAGCTGGAAGACGGCCTGTCGGACGTCGACGGGCGCGCGGTTGAGCTCATCCAGAAATAGGATCCCGCGGCTCTCCGGCTCGGGCCACCACGAGGGCTTGGACCAGAACGTGCGATCGCCGTTCTGCCGCGGCAGGCCGATGAGATCGCCGGGCTCCTGCTGCGCGAGCCGAAGGTCGATGAGCGAGATGCCCAGCTCCAGCGCCACCGCCTTGGGCACCGCGCTCTTGCCGACCCCCATCGAGCCGACGAGCAGCACCGGCACCTTGACGCCGCGCGACGAGACACCACGGACGAGCGAGACCGCCTGGCCGACCCTCATGTGTTTCCTCCCATCAGGACGAGCCGGCCGAACGGGACCTCGCGCACGCGGCTCTCCGCCGTGCGGACCCAGATGACCGCAGGACCCGGCGGTGTGTCGGGGAACTTCCCGTGGAGGTCCGTCAGGTAGACGATGACGTCGGTGTCCGGATGCTCCTGCTCGACGTGCGTGAAGACGGGGCGGAAGTCGGTCCCGCCGCGGCCCTTCACGCGTTTGGGCGGCGTCCGGCCCAGCGGGTAGCAGCGCTGCACCGCGGCGTCGCACTCGATGACGGTGATCGACGTCCGCTGCGACTGTGCGATCCGGTGGGTCTCGCCGAGGAAGGCCGCGAGCTGTGGCCGATCGAGCGAGCCGCTCGTGTCGAGGGCGACGACGAGCCGCAGCGAGTGCTCCGCGACCTTGCCCTTCTGCTCCGCGCCGAAGCGACGGCTCGGCCGCTTCCAGGTCGAGCGCCAGGAGCTCCGCGCGGCGAGCCCGATGTATCGCTGCAGGATCGACGGCCAGGGGAGCGACGGTCGATCGAGCGCGGCCAGGATCGCCTGCTCGAGCCCGCCCGGTAGGCGCCCGCGGGACTGTTCTTTCGCCTGTTCGATCGCCTGACGCACCGCCTCGTCGACGAGGTCGGAGTCGAGCAGCTCGTCCCAGAGATCGTGGTCGTCGATCAGCCCCGGCTCCCCCTCCCCATCCCACGCCAGCGACAGCGTCACGAGGTCGAGCGTGCCGTGCAGCGCGTCGTAGTAGGCCTCCGCCGACAGGCGCTCGGGCAGCTTGAACTGGCTCGGGAAGAGCCCGTTCGGCGGCAGCGGGTGGCGGATGAGCTGGTTGATGGCGACGTCGCAGGCGATGTTCCACAGCGAGTGCACCTGCTTGCCGAGCTGCACGATGTCTCCCCGGCCCTCGGCGCGCGTGAAGTGGCGCATCACGACGTGCAGGCACTCGTGCTCGAGCAGCCCCATCGCCTGCTCGACCGACAGGTCCTTCGTCCCCTCGGGGCTCCAGCGCAGCTCGATGCGTCCACCGCGGACGCGGACGGAGGCGAGGGCGCGCATCGACGGATCGAGCACGCGGTCCATCTGCAGCACGAGCGCCGCGTAGAACGGCTCTTCTCGGATGAGCTGGATGATGGCGAGTTCGAGGAGGTTCATGTTCGCGTCAGACCTCCATCCGTTCGACGCGGCCGGCGAACTCCTTCTCCGGGATGCGCCCGAGGCGCTGCCGGAGCCCCTGCACGCGGCTGCGGAAGGCGGCCCGCAACCCTTCGTCCCGCGCCTCGATCAGCGTGGTGCGCCGGAGGTACCAGCACATGGACGGCAGCCGGCCGACCTCGGCGAGGTCGGTGTTTTCGAGCCGCTCGAGGCCCCCGAGCAGGCGACCGCGGTCGAAGCGGACGTCGAGGTCCGGCGTGTGCTTGAGCGCCGTCCACCAGTCCTTCGGCCGCAGCGTCGCGAGATACGGCAGCTCCAGCGTCTCCTGTACGACCGCGACGTCGTCCGCGCTCCAGGTCGTCACCGCGTGGCCGGGGATCGGCTCGTGGGTCTCTCGGCCGCAGCCCGACACCGCGCAGGTCGCGCACCGGCCGCAGAAGACGGGGAGCCGATCGACCTCGCCGGTCGGCCTCAGCACGAGCTCCTGCTCGCACCGCGCCGGCGCCTCCTTCGTCACGAGGCACATCGCGCGCGTGCCCTGCGGGGCGAGCCGTCGCAGGTGGCGCCCCGGCAGCGCGAGCGCACACCGGGCGAGCCGCGGGACGAGGTAGCTCTCCTGGAAGCGGGTCCACATGGGCGCGGCCTCGGGGCGGGGGTAGGGGAGGGACCGCAGGCCGGGCCGGCGCGTTCACCACCGCGTCGGCAGGGTCGCGCAGATCTCGGTGTCGGCCGCCGAATCGAAGCCGCCGCTGCCGCACACCTGGGCCTCCGCGTCGAAGAGGGCGGCGGACATCTCCTCGGCGAGGTTGTCGGGGCACGCGAGGTCGAAGACGGCGTCGTCGCGCGAGACCCAGCCGATCTCGGGATCCTCACAGACGAGGCGGCCGTCGCCGCTCTCCGGGTCGATCGCGACTCGTGCCCCGTAGCCGCCGGCGGCGTTGGGCAGGTAGGCCGAAGCGCAGATCGCGGCGGGCAGGCGGGCGACGGCGGCCTTCAGGGCGGCGTTCGACGGAGGATCGCCGGAGAGTCCGAGCGCAGCGAGCAGCTCGGGTTCGCAGGCGAGGTCCTCGAGCTGGCAGATCTCGGGCTCGTCGCCGTCGACGCAGACGAGGATCGCGTCGTCCCAGCAGTCGTCGGTGCGCAGGAGCTTGCGAGCGGGCAATGGGGGCTCCGAGGTTGGTCGCGATTCGGAGAGGCAACTGCCCTCCTTCGTCTGACACAGTCCGCGTTCAGGCCTCCTGACCCACGGCCTCCCGCCGCAACCCACGCGGGGCTGGCTATTTTGGGTCCATTCCTAGAATTCGACCGGCGCATGTCAGGAAACCTCGCGCTCGGCGGGAGTAAGGCCACACCAGAGTTGATCGAAGCCAGACGGGGTTCCTCGACCGCTGGAATCGGTTGCCTGACGAAGCGCAGCAGCGCGTGAACCCCGAGGGCGTCGCGCAAGAATTCGACCGAGGCGTGTCAGGAAACCTCGCGCTCGGCGGGAGTAAGGCAACACAAGAGTTGAAAGAAGCCGGCGACGAAGCAGGCGCGCCAGCCCGACTCCGTCGATTCACCGAGCAGCTCGCGAGGCACGAGTCGTTCGCCGCCTCGGTCCCGCGGGTCAACCCCAACAGCGAAAGGAGAAGCGAGCGGACGCAAACCAGCGCCTCGGTCGACGACGTGCGCGAACGCGTCGGACCGAGGCGTCCAGCCCGGGAGATTCGAATGGGATTCGGCGAAGACGCAACGACCGAAGTAGCCGCGGCCGCTGAGGAATCCGCCACGAACACGAACCGGACGAAGTCCGAAGGAGAGCCGCGAATGACGACGACGCCTCGACCGATTGCCGACGCGCTCCTTGCTCTCGATCAGACCGACTACGCCAGCTCGCCCGCGCTGGACGAGGTCGTGCCGCTCTTTCGGCGCCTCGCTCGGGCAGCGCTGGCGTCGAGACAGCTCACGGACGAAGCGGTCGAGGACTGCGTCGGTGACGTTCTGGTCCGCCTCGTCATCGTGCTCCGGCGCGATGAGCTGCCGGGCGCTCACGACCTGAGCGAGGCGAAGCTCGAGCGCCTCTTCCTCCCCTGGTTCGGCTTCTTCATCGAGAACCCGAGCCCGGATCGCGCGGTGCGTCGTGAACTCGCGGTGCTGGTCGCGGCGAGCAAGGGCGCTCCGCGGCGCGGGACGAGCGAGCTCCCCGACTCGCTGTTCGATGCCCGCGGCCGCTTCGATCCCGCCCGGGTCCGGCAGGCCGTCGCGGCGGTGCTCGCCACGATCGAAGGCGTCACGGAGATCCCGCCGCTCATGGCGACGGTCCTGATGACGCTGTTTCGGCTCCGCACGACCGCCGCGAAGGCCACCAGCGTGGGGAGCTCGTCCAACGCTCCGCGGCCCCGGGTGGGCGCCCCGAAGGCGCGGGCGTGTGCGGTCGTGCGGTAGTCGGACAGGTTGCCGCGACCCCCCGACGCAGCTCGCTTCACCGCTCGCAGGGCTCGAGCCACCGAATGGTCGGTGGCTCGAGAAGCTCGGCGGGTTCGACGCTGTCCGTCGAGCCTGCCGCCAACCGGACGAGGAGGGCGTGCATGAATGAGCTCGAAGGCATCAAGGGGATCGTCGAAGACGCGGGCTTCGTCTGCGAAGCATCGACCCGCGCCGAGACCGGTCCGGCCGTCCGCTTCCAGACGGCTGGCCTGACGCTCTCTCTGCTGATCGACCCCCTGGATCCTCGCTTCTACCGCGTCGCCGCGCTGCTCCGGCCGGTCGAAGAACCGCCGGAGATCGCGCTGCTCGTCTGCCAGCTCCTCATGGCCCGCATCATTGGCCTCCGCGCGGTCGTTCGGACGCAGCCGGACGGTTGCCGAGTGGACCTGACCGTCGATCTGGCCCTCCCCGAGGGCCGAGGCCTGCTCGCGCTGCTCCGCGAGACGGTCACGATCGTCGCAGCGGCCTCCGACGAGGCTGCCCGCCTGCTCGCGGACGGACCGGACGATCGAATCGACACGGGCGCCTCGCGGCGGCGCTGGGCGGACGAACGGAGCCTCCGCCGACTCACCTCGACGTGGTGTTCGACGCTGCGTCGGTCGGCGAGC
>CAYHCR010000153.1:0-7367 GCA_964354895.1 uncultured Myxococcales bacterium
CATCGACGCCCAGACCCGCAGACCTTCCTTCAGCATGCGACCGTTACCGTAGCGATCGACGAGATCGCGCCGGACGTGCTCCGCGAAGAAGGGCGCGGTGTCGCCGAAGACGTCCTCCACCTCGTGGACGAGGATCGCCTCGCTCTCCGCGGCGTCGTGCTCGGGGCGCGTGATCATCCCCTCCTCGAGCATGCGTCGCAGCACGTACTGCCGCCGGGACTTCGCGCGCTCGGGGTGTTTGAAGGGCGAGTAACGGCTGGGCGCCTGCGGCAGCCCCGCGATCAGCGCCATCTCCGGCAGCGTCAGCTGCTCGACGTTCTTGCGATAGTAATTCTCGGCGGCCGACTGCACGCCGTAGCTCTGGTGCCCGAGGTAGACGTTGTTGAGGTAGAGCCAGAGGATCTCCTCCTTGCTGAACTTCTCCTCGAGCTTGAGCGCCAGCAGCAGCTCGCGGACCTTGCGGCGGATGGTCTTCTCGCGCCCCTTCTTGTAGCCGTCCGCGGAGATCAGCAGGGCCTTCGCGGTCTGCTGCGTCAACGTCGAGCCGCCGCCGCGGATCTGCCCCGCGGCGAGGTTCTTGAGCGCCGCGCCGACGATCCCCTGCACGTCGAAGCCGAAGTGATCGAAGAACGTGTCGTCTTCGGACGCGATGAAGGCCTGCACGAGCTTCTTCGGGATGCGCTCGTAGGTAACGACCTTGCGCCGCTCCTCGTAGAATTCGGCGATCAGCACCTCGTCGGTCGTGCGGACCTCGGAGAGGATCGGCGGCCGCCAGCTCTGCAGATCGGGGACCGGGGGGAGGTCCTGGCCGTAGTACTGGACCGCACCGTACGCGCCGATGGCGCCGGCGACGACGCCGACGAGCGTCAGGACGGCGAGCACCTTCAGCAGCTTCTTGAGGAACTTCAACGCGGGGCTCGGGGCATATGGCTCCGGGTCCTAGCGCGTCCGCGCCGGGGGGCACAACGCGCGGCCTGTGGGCTTCAGGCGGGTTTGGACGCCGTCCACGCGATCCCGGCCGCGCGCAGGCTCGAGACCAGCGGCGCGGGCAGCGGCGCGTCGAAGACCAGCTTTGCGCCCGAGATCGGGTGCTCGAGCTTGAGCTGGCGCGCGTGCAGGAACTGGCGGCCGAGGCCCCAGTTCGTCTTCGCGTCGCGGTTTGCCACGAATTCGCCGTATTTCGCGTCCCCGAGCACCGGGTGGCCGAGCTGCGCGAGGTGACGCCGGATCTGGTGCGTTCGCCCCGTCTCGATCGTGCACTCCAGCAGGGACGCGCCTGCGCCCACCGCGAGCACGCGCCAGTGCGTCACCGCCGCCTGCAGGTTGATGCCGTGCATCGCCTTGCTGCGGGAGGTCTGCTGGTGCTCCGCGAGCGCCTGATCGATCGTGCCCCGGGGCCGGGGCATGCGCCCCTTCACGAGCACGAGGTAGCTCTTCTCGGCGTCGCCGGCCGTGAAGATCTCGGTCAACCGCACCATCGCGCGCCGCTTCTTGGCGATGATCACGACGCCGCTCGTCTCGCGATCGAGCCGATGCGCGGGCGTGGGGCGCCAGGTCGAGTCGTCCCCGGCCGAGACGCCCGCGCGCGCGTGCGCCCAGTCCACGAGCGTGGCCTCCGTGATCCCGGTGCCGGCGTGGATCGCGAGCCCCGCGGGCTTGTCCACCGCCACGATCGCGTCGTCCTCGTACAGGATCGCCACGTGCGGCAGCCGCGGCGCCTTGGGCTTCTTCGGGGCCGGTTCTCCCTCCTGCACGGGCGCGGGCGCGACGCGCAGCTCCAGCTCGTCGCCCTCCGCCACGAGCGTCTCGATCTGCGCGCGCTTGCCGTTGTGGCGGATTCGCTTCGTGCGGATCAGCTTGAAGATGCCCGAGCTCGGCACCTCCGGCAGGAGCTTCTTGCAGAGCTTGTCGAGGCGCTGGCCGGCCTCGTCGGCGGTGACGGTGTGGGTGCGCACGGGGGCCCTCGTAGCACGTCCGGGGCGGCGGGCTGCAGCGTCGCTGCGGGGCACGTTGCGTCAGCGGAGCTTGTCGGGGCAGCGGGCCTCAGCGTGGTCGCAGGGACCGTTGCTTCAACGGAGCTCGACGGTCGCGTGCTCGCTCTCAAAGAGGATCTCGGTCCGCAGCGGGCCGTTCGCGCCCTCCGCCTCGATCGTCAGCGGCAGCGTGAAGGGTCGCGCCGTGCCGTCCTCGGCGATCGCGGTCGGCTGCTGGAAGAGCTCGACCGTCGCCTGCGTGCCTGTCCGATCCCAGAAGCCGACGCACGCCACGCGCGGGGCGCCGCGCGAGTAGACCCAGGTGTCGAAGAACCGATCGGCGGCCTCGGCGCCGGTGCGGGCCGCGATCTCGTCGCGCAGGCGCTGGGTGGAGAGCGGGGTCGCGGGATCGGCCGCGAAGCCGCCGAGGATCTCGCGCCAGGCGGCGTCACCGACCCAGCCCTCGAGCGCGCGCAGCACCCACGAGCCCTTCACGTAATAGATCTGCGGGATCATCCGATCCGTCGTCGGCGGGACGACGGGCTCGTCGAGCTCCGGGTAGATGACGCCGTCCTCGTCGACGAGATCGAGCACCCAGTCGAGCAGGAGTGCGCGTTCGTCCGCCGCGGAGGAAGTATCGCGGATCGCAAGGCCGGCGGCGTGATCGGCCATGCCTTCGATGAGCCACGTGTCCAACTGCGTGGCGCGCTCGACGTACGTGCCGAAGTGGTGGTGCGAGATCTCGTGCGCGAAGAAGCCGTCGGAGCGGAGCGTGCGGGCGCCGTCGAAGTAGAGGGTCGGGGCGAGGAGCATCCCGCCGAAGGAGACGCCGTACTGGTCGTCGTCGACGCCGACGAGCGTGGGGCCGGGGAACGGGAGCGCGCCGAAGCGGGCCTCAAACGCGAGCGCGTGGGCGTCGGCCATCGCGGCGTAGCCGGCCGGATCAGGTGCCGCGACGGCCATGTGCGCGACCGTGCTGCGGGCACCGGTCGCACGCTCGGGGAGATCGCCGGCGGCGAACATCGCCACCCACGGGTCGAATGATGACTCGAAGACGCGCTCTCGGCTGCCGTCCGGCAACACGGCCTCGGACGCGAGCGACCCGAGCGAGTACGAGGTGTGTTCGGGCGGGGTTCGAAGACGCAGGCGGAGCAGCGGCCCCCGAGGACGCGGCGCGATGGGAGCCGCGTACCAGGCGATACCTCGCGCGTCGAAGGTGAGGCCGGGACGCACGCGGGCGCTCGCCGTGCCGTCCGGATCGAAGACCTCCCAGACGCCGGTCGACAGAACGACCTCTACGACAATTCGTTCGCCAGCCGGGACCGGCGTCGCGAGCGTGATCTCGAGCGTCTGGCCGACTCGCGCGTACGAGAGCGGCGCGCCGGCGCCGTCCGTGACGGAGACCGCTGGAATCGCCGCCGCTACGACGATCCGCGAGGTCGCGACAGTCGCCGCAAAGTCGAGCCTCGTTCGGGACTGCAGCGTTCCGTCGCCGGGGACCGTCGCCGTAACCTCGACGACGTCGCCTGCAAGGGCCGCGACCCTGGCTCGTGGCGACTCGTGAAGGCGCCTGCGCGGGGGTGCCCGCTTCGAGGCCTTCGGAACTACTCCCAGCGGGACAAGCGGCGCCGCAGTCGCTCCGCGCACGGCCCGCACGGCGATCGCCGCAGGGCGGTTCGGAAGCCGCGTCGGAGGCGTCGCGCTCGCGGCCGCCAACCCCCATCCAGCGCCGTCGTCGCTCCAAACCTCCCACGCGTCGACGGCGAGGCCTTCGATCGGGACGAGCGTCAACGCGACGCCCTCGCCGTCCGGCAACGCCTTCGCCTCTCGCAGTGGCCCGCAGCGAGGCGCCATCACACCGAGCAGGCGCGCGTCCGGATCCGCGGTGATCGTGGCGAGGGACGGGGGAGCATCGCCGTTTCCCCCGGCGCCGCCAGGTCCCCCGACGCCGCCAGTTCCCCCGCTTCCGCCAGTTCCCTCGACTCCGCCAGTTCCCCCGACTCCGCCAGTTCCCCCGACTCCGCCGTTTCCCCCGACTCCACCGGCCCCCGGCTTCTCCTGCGGATCGGCCGCGTCGTCGCAGGCGACGAGGAATACGAGGCCGACGAGCGAGAGCCAACGACGGGTCGACATCTCAGCCTCCGGTGGCCGGCGCGACGCCGACGGTGTGCGCGTACCCCATCGTCGACTCAAGCCGAACGCTCCATCCGGCGGCCTCGAGTTCGGCCGGGACCTCCCCCGGCGCGAAGCGTCGGATGAACTTCCCGGTCTCGACGCTCGCGCCGAGCTCTGGAGGCTCGACGCCGGTGATTCGCGCGAGCGTCGTGGCGGCGGCAAGCACGGCGCGCCCGCGGCGCGTCGGCGGCCTCGAGGCGCGCGCGAGGTACGAGACGAGCACCGGCCCGCCCGGGACGAGCTGCTGGCAAAGCCGCCGCAGGAGACCGATGCGGCGGGCACGCGTCGTCAGGTGGGAGTAGCTGCCCCAGCCCAGGACCGCAGCCTCGAAGCGCCCCGGAGGGAGCTCGTCAGGCGGCAACCGCAGGACATCGGCCCTGCCCGACGTCACCCCCATGAGCGCTGCGGCGAGACCGGGCTCGCATTCGGTGGCCGTCACTTCGACGCCCTGGGCCAAGAGCGCGAGGACCTGGCGCCCGCCGCCGGCGCTGGTCACTAGCCACCGCCCCTTTGGAGGAAAGTACTGCGCGAGCGTCTCCTCCTCCCAAGGCTGCAGGCCGCTCGCGAGGAATTCCGGCTCCGCGTAGCTGCTCCGCGAGTAGGAGTTCGCCGTGAGGAGATCGAGGCGCGCGGCGTCAAACGTGCCCAGAACCGCCGCTTCGGTCGCGGCCACGAGCGCAGACCGCAAGCGATGGGGGAGCCGAATCAGGCCCGACGCTACCCGAACCTCCGCCGTCTCAAGCCGGAGCAAGGCCCGCGTCCGGAGCGAGGCGAGTCGGTTCGGCGGGACGCCGAGCGGCAATGGCTCACCGGCTCGCCAAGCGGCGGTCACACGGCCGAGCAGAGCCTCCGGCGGCACGGGCGGGTCCTCGCGAAGATTCGCGTCGCCCCGCAGGATCAGGCGCTCGCGCTCCCGGCGGACGAGGCGATGCACCACGAGTCGCCCATCGTGCGCGACGGCGAGCACCTCCCCGGGCGCCGGCTCGCCTCCCCGGAGCTCGAGCTCGTCGCCGTCGCGGAGCGTCGGACGCATCGACGAGCCGACGACCCGCGCGCGCGGGGCAGCGCCCGCCGCGAGCGACGCAGCGAGCGCGCGTCGCTCCGCGTCGGTGGGCGAGGACGAGATCAGTCGTGGCATAGGCTTTCCAAGACGGCCGCCACGCTGGCGTCGGGCGCGAACGAGAGTTCGAAGCCGGGCACGCGCTCCACCAGGCGGATCGAGGCGTCGAGCTGATCCGCGAGGGAGGTCCCCGGTGTCGCAGCGAGCGACGCCATCACCGCGGGAAGGAGCTTCGCCGGGGCGATCGGCTCGAGCGAGGCGGTGGCTGCGTGGCGCAGCGTTACGATCGCTCGAAGCGGACCGGACGCCGGCGACGGCGGGCGACGACAGCTCGAACGCACGGGCGTGCCCCAGGCGACCCGCCCTACGACGTCGATCAGCACGAGTTCGTCGGAGAGGAGCTCCCCGCCAGCGAAGGTTGCGAGCGTACTCTTGCCGGCGCCGGACTCGCCAACCGCGACCACCGTCCCGCCGGGGTATCGAAGCGCGGCCGCATGGCAGAGGAGCCAGTCGGGCGGAGGAAAGAGGCGGGCGAGCGCCAGCCGCAGTCCGACCGTGAACTCTCCGTCCCAGAACGCGAGGCCGCGCGACCCGAGCGGCCGATGAATGCCCTCGCGAACGCCCCTGTGCTGAAGCTCGACTCCCTCCGGGGGCCCGACGCAAAAGTGAAATTCGGAAGCAACGGGCTCGCAGGGCGCCACCGCCGGCCCGAGGAACGAGCCCGCCGTCGAGCGCAGACGCTCGACCTCGGCGTCCGCCGCTACGAGCCGGACGACGACGGGGCCGAGCCGCAACTCGGCCACCCGCTACTTCCTTGGCTGTCGAAAACGGGCGCCGACGTCCGGCGGAGGCGGATCGGTCGCGCGGAGCTCCGCCAGGAGAATCGGTCGTGACTCGACGCGCGGCGCCTCGTACTGACGCCTCCAATCTGAGCCCGCCGCTCGGGTCGCCATTTCCGCCATCTCAGCCTCCATTTACGGAGTGTACACGAAGAACTTGCCCGTGCCGTCAGTCGGCGCACTCACGAGCACCTCCGCATCGCCGTCCGCGTCAAGATCACCCGCCGCTACGGCATAGCCGAACACGCCCCCAGCACCACCGAACAGTCGCCCGTTCGGCGTCTGGAACGGTAGGGCATCGCCCCCAGCCACGTCGAGCCCACGATGCACACCAACGACGTTGGAGCTGCTGCTCGCCGAGGCGACCAGGAGGTCGGCGCGACCGTCGCCCGTGATGTCCTCCAGCGCGAGCGACCATGCGTACTGGCCGATTCCGCCGACCAGCGTGTTGATCGTGTCATCGAGGAACTGCGCGTGCGGCGTCGTGAAATTGTCCGTCGTGTCCGACCCGTAGTGAACATAGACGCCGCGATTGAAGGCATCGGCTACGACGATGTCCGGGAAGAGGTCACCGTTGAGATCGCGACCGCCGATAGCCACGGTCCCGAAGCCCTCGTAGAACGTCCCGGTCGGGAGATTGCGCGCGTCGGTCAGCGTCTGGAGCGAACTCGTGCCCGCGGCCAGCGTCACCCCGACCGAGTCGGCGACCAGCGTTCCGTCCCATACGAAGAGCTTGTTGAGCTTCGAACTCGGGACAAGGAAGTCCATGGCCCCGTCGCCGTTCAGGTCGCCGGCCGGACCGGCGCCCCATCGGTAGGAGAAGTTGTCCCCATTCGCGTCCCCGGTCAGCCGGCGGCCGCCGGCGCCGGTCGTCACGGTGACCGGTACGAACGCGCCATCGGCCTCGAGGTTTTGTGCAAGCGCGGTCCATTCGGCGCGCGAGCGCCCGAAGTAGATGTAGGCACGCCCCGGTCCAACGGGCGTCGTCGTCTCGTCGTGCGCGGAGATGAGGAGGTCGTCGATTCCATCTGGCGAGTAGTCGGGCGCGACCGAACTGCCGATGTCGCCGATGTTGGTAACCGACCGACCGAAGCGAGTCCGCCGCGTGATGTCGTCCCGAAACTCAACGACGCGCGCCGCGTCGAACCCATTCGTCCCGCCCCAGAACAGGAAGGCGCGGCCCCGGTTGGACTGATAGCCCGATGCGCCGACCAGCAGGTCGACGGTCCCGTCTCCATCGAAGTCACCCGTCGCGGTGCGAACGCCGAACGCATTTCCGCTGACGCCTGCCAGCGTCGTCCGCGCGAGCGCGCCGAGGTT
>CAYHCR010000154.1:0-7333 GCA_964354895.1 uncultured Myxococcales bacterium
GAGGCCGACTGGATCCTGCAGGACTTTCCGGACGCGGTGGAGGCGACCGAGGAGCTGGTCTTCCGCGACGAGCCAGGGCGCGTCGATCGCATCGAGCGGCTCGCCTTCGGCCAGCTCGCGCTGGAGGAGGAGAGCCGCCCCGCCCCGCCCTCGCCCGGCGCCGCAAAGCTGCTCGCCCGCGCGGCGCTCGCCCGCGGCGTGATCCGGCCCGACACGCTCGTCACGCTGCGCGCGCGCCTCGGGCTGCTGGGGCGCGCGTACCCGGAGCTCTCGCTGCCGGCCGTCGACGAGGCGCACCTGCCCGAGCTCGTCGCGGCGCTGTGCGAGGGGCGGACGCGGCTCTCGGAGCTCGAGGGCGTCGATCCGGCGGCGGAGCTCGAGCGCGCGCTGCCGCAGGAGACCCAGCGCCTGCTGCGCGAGCAGGCCCCCCAGCGGATCTCGCTGCCGGGCGGCCGCGGCTGCGAGGTCCACTACCCGCCCGACGCCCCGCCGTGGTGCGAGTCGCGCCTGCAGGACTTCTTCGGGATGGCGAAGACGCCGTCGCTCGCCGGGGGGCGCGCGCCCCTCACGGTCCATCTGAACGCGCCCAACGGCCGCGCGGTGCAGGTCACGCAGGATCTCGCCGGCTTCTGGGCGCGCCACTATCCGGGGATCCGCAAGGAGCTGATGCGAAAGTACCCGCGCCATCTCTGGCCGGAGGACGGGGCGAACGCCCGCCCGCCCCCGCCCAACAAGATCCGCTAGATTCCGCGCCATGCGTACGATCCTGCTCCTGCTCGCCGCCCTCTCTGCGTTCGTGCTCACCGCCTGCGAGACCTGCACCACCAGCGGCGAGCGGCGCTGCGGCGACGGCGAGGTGCTCACCTGCGTCGACAGCCCCGACGCGACGAGCAGCTTCGAGATCGCAGCGCCCTGCGACGACACGAACCCGACCTGCGTCGAGGACGCGACTTCGTATCCGCCCGTCGCCGCGTGCGTGCTGGCCGAAGGACAGGAGGGCTGCAACACCTGCCTCGACGCGCGCCGCGCGCGGACCTGCTCGATGGTCGGCGTGAAGCCCGTCGCGATCGCGGTCGACTGCCGCGTCCAGTTCCCCGATCCGACCTTCCCGGGGATCTGCGACCCGGCGATGGGCGGCTGCCGCCAGTGCAACCCGGCGGCGGAGAACTGCGACGGCTCCTGCACGCCCGGCGAGACGCGGTGCCTCAGCGGACAGCTCGGCCGGTGCGACGACGACGGGGCGACCTGGGTCCTCACGGCGTGCGGCGGCTACAACGCGAGTTGCTTCGAGGACACGAGCGTCACCCCCCGGCGCGCGGCCTGCGCCTACCAGATCTACGCCACCGGCTGTCCCACCTGCATCGACGCCCTGACGACGACCGTCTGCCAGAAGATCGGGACGGTCGACGCCATACTCGCGTTCGATTGCCGCGAGATCCGCGTGGACAACACCTGCTCGGCCGCGACGGGCACCTGCGTCTTCTGACGGGCCATCGTTCAGCTCTGCAGCTTGCGCCCGCCGTTCTGCGCCCGCGACGCGGCGAGCTGCGCCGGCCACTCGACGACGTGCAGCCCCCAGAGCTCCTCGACCGGCACGGCCTTGCGCGCGCGCTCCTCGAGCCGCGTGCCTTGGGCGAAGAGCGGCGGCGCGAAGCAGATCGCCTGCTCCGGCGCGAGCGCGTCGACGTCGTCCTCCCAGTCCTCCCAGCGCAGGTCGTCGTAGAAGCGCGCGAGGTCGCCGTTGGCGCAGAAGTGCACCCACTCCGTGAAGCCCACCTCGAGCGACTCCCACGAGAGCGTGTCGGGCGAGAGGTAGTGGACGCGCCCCGCCTCGCCGGGGAAGCGGCCGCCATTCACGGCATAGAAGCCGCCGATCGCGTCGTCCGCGACGACGAGCGCGCCGGGGAGGCGGGCCTTGCCGCCGGCCTCGGGCGGGAGGTTGAAGAGGCCCAGATCGCGGGGGATCCCGACCGAGCCGCCGCCGTAGAGGCGCAGCCAGCCGCCCTCGACGAGCACGCCGCCGGTCTCGAAGGCGAGCGCCCCGAGCGTCGTGCGGGTCGTCACCTGCAGCGAGAAGAGCGCCTCGGCCGCGCGCTGCGGCGTGCGCGGCAGGAGCTCGAGCTCGTTCTTCGCGGACGCGAACAGCTTTGCCAGCTCGGGCCAGGCCGGATCGTCGACGGCGGTGAGCTCGGTGAGGGGCTTCTGGGGGAGGCTCATGGCGGCGCCATCTACTCCGGGTCGCGCGCCGCCGCTACGGGATCGCGACGGGATCCCGCCACGGCTCTGCAGGCTCGGCGCGCAGGTCGTACAGCAGCGCCTCCTCGCGGTAGCCCAAGCGCCCAAAGAGGCGGTTCATCGCGCCGTTCCCCGCCCGCGCCGCGCCCCGCGCGAGCGATGCGCCGTCCCGCCGGAGTCCGTGCAGCGCCGCGAGCTGCAGCGCCGCACCCACACCCTGCCCCCTCGCCTGCGGCCGCACGCCGACGAAGAGCACGCCGCCTTCGCCGGGCGCCTGCGCGTCGAGCGTCCACGCCACGAGGCCCGCGTCGCCGAACACCCGCACCCGATCCGCGCGCAGCGCAGGTCCCAGCGCGGCCGCGAGCGACGGTCGGGCTTCGTCCCCCTCTCCGCCGTCCGGCCCGGGGTGCGCCCGCGCGTAGTGCGACTGCAGCGCGAGCACGAGCGTCGCGAGCCCCTCGGGCGTGGGGCGGGCGGGCCCGTGGGGCGGCGGCGGAAGTTCCGCCATCGTCCGCGCCCACTCGACCGAGACGTCGCGGAGCGTGAAGCGCTGCCGGGGCACCCGTCGCCCGAGCTCTGCGAGCAGCCGCTCCTCGGTGACGTCGAGCGGGACGCGCAGCGTGCACTCCTCGCCCGCCCGCAGGCCGGTGAGGAAGCGCAGCAGCGCCGCGGGCTCGTCCGGCGCCCTCATGCGCCCTTCGGTCGCTCCGTCACGTCGAGCACGCCGCGCGCGCCTGCAGAGCTTCCATGCGCGTCGATCTTGGCCTCGATCACCGAGAGCGGCCGCCAGCGCGTCTCGCGGTAGATGCGCCCGACGTACTCGCCGATCACGCCGAGGAACGTGGCGTTGATCGCGAGCGTGCCGAGCAGCAGCACCGTCGTCGTCGCGAAGCCCGGCGGCCAGTCGACGCTGAAGAAGAGCTTCTTCACCGTGTAATAGAGGCCCATCGCGACGGTGAGCGAGGTGACGCCGAGGCCCGTGAAGGTCGCGATCCGCAGCGGGACGATCGAGTGGCTCAGGATGCCGTCGAGCGCGAGCCCCACGAGATCCTTCAGCGAGAACTTGCTCTCGCCGCGGGCGCGCGCGGCGCGGTCGTAGGGGATCCCGAGCTGCGAGAAGCCCAAGGTCGCGAGCGTGCCGCGCAGGTAGGGCCGCTGGTCGTCGATGCGGCGCAGGACCTCGAGCACGCGGCGGGAGACGAGCCGGAAGTCGCCCGCGTCGAGCGGCAGCCGCTCCTCGGAGAGCCAGTCGATCAGCCGGTAGAAGACGCGGCGGGCGAGCGTGATCAGCAATCCTTCCTGCCTCGAGCGCCGCACGCCGTAGACGACGTCGTGGCCGCGCCGCCAGGCGTCGAGGAACGTGGGCAGCAGGGCCGGCGGGTCCTGCAGATCGACGTCGAGCTGGAAGGCGACCTCGCCGCGCGCGAGCAGCAGCCCCGTGTAGACCGAGCGCTGGAAGCCGACGTTGCGCGCGAAGCGGAAGACGCGGACGCGCGGATCGGACGCGGCGATCGCGGCGAGGGCGTCGAACGTGCCGTCCGTGGAGCAGTTGTCGGTGAAGACGAGCTCCAGCTCGTACTCGTCGCCGAGCGGGCGGAAGACCTCGACGATCGCCTCGTACGCGGGACGGACGTTGAGCTGCTCGTTGTAGACGGGCAGGCAGACGCTCACGAGCGTGCGGTCGCTCATCTCGCGCCTCCGAGGGCCGCGACGGTGCGCTGCAGACCTTCCCGCAGCGAGGTCGGCGGGACCCAGCCGAGCGCCGCCCGCAGGAGCGCGGGATCTCCGACGAGCCACGCCGGCTCGTCCGCGCGGTTCTGGCGTCGGCCGAGGCCGAGCTCCACGTCGGGCGTCCCGAGCGCCGCCGCCACGCCTCGGGCGACCTCCGCGATCGAGACCGGCTCGCCGCGGCAGACGTTCACGACCGGCGGAAGTTCCGCCGGCGCGAGCGCGAGCCGCAGCAGCGCCTCGGCCGCGTCCTCCACGAACGTGAAGTCCCGCACGTGATCTCCGGGCGTGAGCGCCGGCGTCTCGCCGCGTCGCAGCGCGGTCACGATCGCCGGCACGAGCCGGGTCTTCGCCTCCTCGGCCCCGTAGAGGCTGAAGAGCCGCGCGACGCAAAGCTTCACGCCGTGGCGTGGCGCGAGCGCCTGGGCGAGCAGCGTCGCGCCCGCCTTCGCCGCGCCGTAGTCGCTCGTCGGGCCGAGCGGATCGCGCTCCCGCAGCCGCTCGGGCGAAGGCAGCGGCGCGTACTCGGCCACCGACCCCACGTGTACGAGCCGGCCCGCAAGACTTCCCTGCAGCGCCGGCACGAGCGCGGCGACGAGCCCGGCGTTGCCCTCGACGAGCGCCTTCGGTGTACGGGCGCCCGGCAGGACGCCGGCGGCCGCCAGATGAATCGCCGCGTCGAAGCCCTGCGCCGCGAGCAGGGCCGGCCACTCGGAAGGCTCGCCCTGCAGGATCGACGCGCCTTCGGGGACGCGGCCTGCGAAGCCGGGCCTTCCGAGCGCGACGACGGCGTGGCCCTGCGCGAGCGCGCGGCGCGTGACGGCGCGGCCGACGAGGCCGGAGGCGCCGGTGACGAGGAGCTTCACGGTCGCCGCTCCTTCGTGGCGCTCACGACAGTCGCTCCTCGTACGCCGCGAGCTGCCGGTCGAGGAGCGCGCCCTCGTCCCGGCCTTCGAGCCACGCCGCGTAGCCCTCGGCCGTCCACGCGATCGCCTCGTCCGCCGAGAGGCGCGGTCGCACGCCAAGCTGCACGGCGGCCTTCGTCGCGTCGAGCGTCAAGCGATGCGTCTCATGCGGCGCGTCCGGATCCGGCGCCTCGCGGAAGAGCCCGTCGCGGCCGATCGCCCGCTGCAGCAAGGCTGCGACCTGCGCAACGGTCCGTTCGCCCTCCGGCCCGGGCCCGAGGTTCCACGCCTCGCCCGGCGCGCCGGCGAGCCCCCTTGCCCCCATCACCAGATAGCCATGCAGCGGCTCGAGCACGTGCTGCCACGGCCTCATCGCGTCAGGGCGGCGCAGCGCGAGCTGCGTGCCGCTCTTCGCCGCCCGCACCAGATCCGGCACGAGCCGGTCCTCGCCGAAGTCGAGCGCGCCGATCACGTTTCCCGCGCGCGCCGTCGCCACGCGCCCCAGCCGCTCCGGGAAGCTCTGCCGGAGCGACGCCACCGCCAGCTCGCACGCCGCCTTCGACGCCGCGTACGGATCGTGGCCGCCGAGCCGATCCGACTCGCGGTAGCCCCACGCGCCGCCGTCGTCCGCGTAGACCTTGTCGGTCGTGACCACCACCGCCGCGCGGAACGCGTCCGACCTGCGACACGCCTCGAGCACGTGCACCGTGCCCTGCACGTTCGTCGCGAAGGTCAGCGCCGGCTCGCGGTAGCTGCGCCGCACCAGCGCCTGCGCCGCGAGGTGCAGCACGAGCGCAGGCTCGATCGCCTCGATCGCCGCGCGCACGGCCGCCTCGTCCCGCACGTCGACGATCCGCTCCCGCGCGCGCAGCTCTGCCGGCAACAGCGTGTGCAGTCGTGCAGGCTCCTGTGGCGGCAGCGCCAGCCCGTGCACCTCTGCGCCCAGCCGGTGCAGCCAGCGCGCGAGCCAGCCGCCCTTGAAGCCGGTGTGGCCCGTCAGCAGCACGCGCACGCCGCCGTACGCCGCCCGCAGCGCCGCGGCGTTCACCAGACCTTCCACGGCGGCGCGCCCGACTCCCAGAGGCCGTCGAGCAGCTTCTTGTCCCGCACGGTGTCCATCGGGTGCCAGAAGCCCTCGTGTCGGTACGCGCAGAGCTGCCCGAGCGACGCGAGCTTCTCCAGCGGCTCCTTCTCGAGGCTCGTCTGATCACCCTCGATCAGCGCGAGCACGGCCGGCTCGAAGACGAAGAAGCCGCCGTTGATCCAGCCCTCGCCCGACTGCGGCTTCTCCGAGAAGTGAGAGACGCGGTCGCCGTCGAGCTCCAGCGAGCCGAAGCGCGCGGGTGGCCGCACCGCCGTCACCGTCGCGAGCTTCCCGTGCGCGCGGTGAAAGCGCAGCAGCGCCTGCACGTCGACGTTCCCGACGCCGTCGCCGTAGGTCGCCAGGAACGTCCCGCCGTCGAGCAGTCCTGCCAGTCTCTTCAGCCGGCCGCCGGTCATGGTGTGCAGGCCGGTGTCCACGACCGAGACGCGCCAGTCGGGGGCGTCGTTGCGGAGAATTTTCCTTGCACCGTCGCGGAGCGAGACCTCGAAGTCGGCGTGGTGGAGCGTCCAGTCCGAGAACCAGCGCTTGATCACCTCGGCCTTGTAGCCGCAGGCGATCACGAAGTCGGAGAGGCCCTGCGCTCCATAGATGGAGAGCACGTGCCAGAGGATCGGGTGCGGCCCGATCTCCACCATCGGCTTGGGCGTCGCCTCGGTGTGCTCGGCGAGCCTCGAGCCGTACCCGCCTGCGAGCACGACGACCTTCATGGCGCGCAGCGTACCAGCGGGCCGTCAGACGTGCGTGTTCCTGGACGGCGGGCGATAGCTCTGGAAATCGAGCCCGCGGAACCAGGCCACCGTCTTCTGCAACCCTTCCCGCAGCTCGATCTTCGGCGCCCAGCCGAGCTTCTCGGTGGCGCGCGTGATGTCGGGGCTGCGCTGCTTGGGATCGTCCACGGGCAGCGCCTCGTGGACGATCTTCACCGCTGCGCCGACCTCGGCCGCGACGAGCTCGGCGAGCTGGCGGATCGTGAATTCTTCGGGGTTCCCGAGGTTCACGGGCTCGTGCTGCCCCTCGCAGGCCATCAGCCGCACGAGCCCCTCGATGAGGTCGTCCACGTAGCAGAACGAGCGCGTCTGCTCGCCGTCGCCGTAGAGCGTGAGCGGTTCGCCCGAGAGCGCCTGCACCACGAAGTTGCTCACCACGCGGCCGTCGTAGGGGTGCATGTGCGGGCCGTAGGTGTTGAAGATGCGCGCGATGCGGATGTCGACGCCGTTCTGCCGGTGGTAGTCGGCGAAGAGCGTCTCGGCGCAACGCTTCCCTTCGTCGTAGCAGGCGCGCGGGCCGATGGGGTTCACGTTCCCGCGGTAGCTCTCCGGCTGCGGCGAGATCTCCGGGTCTCCGTAGATCTCGCTCGTGC
>CAYHCR010000155.1:0-7330 GCA_964354895.1 uncultured Myxococcales bacterium
CCCGCGCCGCCGGTGCCACCCGCGCCGCCGGTGCCACCCGCGCCGCCGCCCCCGCCCGCGCCGCCTGCGCCGCCGCCCCCGCCTGCGCCACCGTCAGACGCCGGGCCCTCCCCGTCCGCGCAGGAGCTCCCCAGCAGGGCGACGGCAGCGATCAGCAGCAGGACGGGCGCACGCATGGACTCTCCGGGACGGCGATTCGGGGCTGAATGCTAGCATCCCGGCGTGAACCCAGCGCTCCGCCGCCCGCTCCTGCTCCTCGCCGTCGCCTCCTCTTTCGCGTGCGAGGCAGAAGACGCCGCCCGCCCGCCCGCCGATCCGGCGGAGGAGGGGCTGCTCCGACTCGAACTCCCGAACGGCGCACGCCCGGCGGACCTCCGGCTCTTCCTCGATGACGGCGTGACGATCCGCGCGATCGACTGCGGCGCCGCGCCCGAAGGAGACGGCACGTTCGCGTGCGATCCGGCGGGCGTCCGGCTCGTCGCGGGCGCCGCAATGCCTGCACATCTGTCCGTCGTGGCGAAGGCGCGCGGGCAGGCCACGCTGGAGGCCGCCTTCACGCCGCCGCCGTCGGGTGCCATCGGCGCGGCGCACTTCGAGCCCCTCGCGGCGTTCGAGGCGACGGCGGACTACGCGACCGGCCTCGCGGGCGATGATCCGCAGCCCTTCCTGGACCTCGGCTGGCACGGGACCGACGCGCTCGGGGAGGCGGTCGTCGTGAAGTTCTACCTGCAGCCAGGTCCGCCGGTGGCGCTCTGGCTCCAGCAGACCGCCCTGCACCCCCTGCACTTCGACTTCGTCCGCGGCGTGCTCGGCCGCGCCCTCACGCTCGCGGAATTCGAGGCGCAGACCTACACCGGCCTCGATCGCACGGGCTTCGCCGGCAGCCTCGTGCTGCACCCGGCGCTCGTGCTCGACGCGCCGGACGGCCGCCTGCAGGCGCCGCTCTCCGTCGAGTTCTTCCCCACCGACGATCTCACCCCCGCGCAGGCGCGCGACGTCCTGCTCCGCCTCGAGGAGCGGCTCGACTTCGCGCGCAGCGACGGCCTCGAGCACGCGCTCGCGTGGGTGCCGGCGGGCTCGGCGCAGCAGGACGCGCTGGGGCCCGCCGAGCTGCGCAGTTTTGCCGCCGCCGGCCTCCGGGTCCTCCGGCGCGAGGCGCTCTACGCGGGCATCACCGAGCAGCGCCTCAACGCCGGCGTCGCCTTCGGCACCCTGCGGCTCGTGCAGCCGGAGGCGCTCGCGACCTCGCCGGTCTCCTTCCGCGACGTGCTCGTGCTCCCGAGGCTCCCGAACGCCCTGCCGATCGTCGGCGGCACGATCACCGGTGAGCTGCAGACGCCGCTCGCGCACGTCAACGTGGCGGCCCGCGCGCGGGGCACGCCCAACCTCGCCCTCCTCGGCGCCGCGAGCGACCCGCGCATCACGGCGCTGCTGAATCGACTCGTGCGCTTCGAGGTGACCGCGGCCGGGTTCACGCTGGAGGAGGCGCGGCTCGCGGAGGCCGAGGCGTTCTGGCGTGAGCGTGCCGATCGACCGCGCTACGTGCCGGACGCAGACCTGACGCTGGACGGCCTGCCGCTGCTCTCGGAGCTCTCGTTCTCCGACGCCGCGTCGGTCGGCGTGAAGGCCGCAAACGTGGCCGAGCTCTCGCACCTGCTCGGGGAGAACGCGCCGAGCGGCTTCGCGGTCCCGTTCGCGGCGTACGAGCGGTTCTTGCAGACGGGGACGGTCGCGCCGGCCGCCTGCGCCGACGCAGAGCTCGACTGCCTCTCGGAGGGGCGGACCGCGGCCCTCTGCGAAACCGCACGCACGATCTGTGAACCCGCCGCGCTCGCCGGCGAGCCGCTCGTCGCGCTCGTCGCCCGGGTGCAGCAGGACGAGGGCGCCGCGACCGACACAGCGCTCCGGGAGGCCGCGCTCGACGCCCTCCGCCACGTGCTCCGACACACGGCGCTCGCGCCCGCCGAGGCCGCCGCCCTGGACGCCCGCGTCTCGGAGCTCTTCGGCACGGCGCCCGTCCGGCTGCGATCCTCGACCAACGCGGAAGATCTGGAGGGCTTCACGGGCGCGGGCCTCTATGCGTCGACGACCGCGTATGGCGCGGGACGCGACGCGGCCTCGGACGAGATCCGGAAGGTCTGGGCCTCCGCCTTCACGTTCCGCGGCGTCGAGGAGCGCGCCTTCTGGAACGTCGAGGAGTCGGCGGTGAAGGTCGGCGTGCTGGTGCACGAGGCCTTCCCCGACGAGCAGGTCAATGGCGTGCTGATCACGCAGAACGTCGGCCACCCGGCCGTGCGCGGCTTCTACGTCAACGCGCAGCTCGGCGAAGAGTCCGTCACCAACCCGCTGGACGGCGCGCTCCCGGAGGTCTTCTCGATCGTGCCCGGCCCTGAAGGTGTGCAGGTCGTCCGCGAGCGGTTCTCGAGCCTCTCACCCGCCGCGTCCCTGCTGACGGCGGCCGAGCTCGCCACGCTGACGCAGGCCGCCGCGCGCATACACGCGCACTTCGCGGCGCTCTACGGCCGCGATCCCGCCGAGGTCGCCTTCGATCTCGAGTGGAAGCTGCACGGCCCCGAACGGCGCCTCATCGTCAAGCAGTGCCGGCCGTACGCGCTCGACGGGCCCTGACGCGCCGGGCGACGAGCCGCGGGCGTCCCGCGCTACGGCGTGCAGCTCGGACCGCTCGCGCAGTCGCTCCGGCAGGCCGGCACGCACGCGTCGCCCACGGGCATCGGGCAGCAGCTCGTCCCCTCGATCAACGAAGCACAGCGATCGCCCGGGCCGCGATCGCAGGGCGAGGTGCAGCGTGCGTCGGGTCCGCAGAGGCCGCTCTCGCACGCCTCGGGCCGGTCGCAGGGCGCGCCGAGCCCCGCGAGGCCCTCGGGGCGCGCGCAGCGGGAGGAGAAGCGCGCGCCCTCCAGCGTGACGCGACAGTGGGTGACCTCGTCCGGCGGCAGGGCGCAGACATCATCCTTCTGCTCGCAGCAGAGCCGCCCGGAGCGCTGGCGGCCTCCGACGCAGCAATCGGCCTCGTCCCAGCAGCCCCAGTCGGTGTCCCGGTAGCTCGGCATCAGGCAGAGGCGGAAGTCCAGGTCCGGCTCGACCTCGGTGAACTCCTCCGTGTCGGCCGGCAGGCAACGCAGCGGCGACGGGCAGTCGTCGTCCCGCCGGCACGGCCGCGTGCAGCGCGCCGAGCGGCAGAACTCGTCGTCCGCCGTGCCGACCCGGCAGAGGCAGACGTCGGCGTTGTTGCCGTAGCAGCCGTTGTGACAGAGGCCGCTCTCGGCGCACGCCTCGCTCCAGCCGGTGCCGCGAGCGGGCATCAGCCGCTCGTCGGTGCCCGGCGGATAGTCGAGCGGCGCGCCCGCTTCGCACGCGATCGAGCGGCCCGGCTCGGTCCGGGCCCCGACGACGCAGAGGCCGTAGGCGCGGCCGTCATACATGTTCGTGCCGCGTTCGATCCGGCAGTAGTGCTCGCTGCCGCACTCGCCGTCGTGCCGGCAGAGCCGACCCGCCGCGTCGAAGGCGCCGTCCGCCGTCAGCCCCACACACGAGCGCACCGAGCGCGTCGCGTCGATCGAGAGCAGGGCGCAGGCGAGCCCCGGCGGGCAGCTCGATCCCTCGAGCCCGCGCTCCTCACACGCGCGCAGACAGATCCCCTCGCCGGCGACCGTCAGACACAGGCCGCTCTCGCAGTCGCCGTCGTCGGTGCAGCCGAAGCCGCCCGGCGTGACGCCGGCGGGCGCCTCGCAGGAGAACCCCAGCGTGCAGCAGCGCGCCGCCCCGCAGGAGCGGGAGACCGCGAGCGTGCAGACCTCCGCCCCGCCGCAGCCGGAGCCTTCGCCCTCGAAGCGACAGGCGCCGTCCGCGCTGCGATCGACGCACGCGTCCGAGCCGCCCCCCGCGCCGCCTCCGTCGTCCGCGGGCGAAGGCGAAGGCGAAGGCGCGTCGGCCGGGGAGGCGCAGCCAACGAGGACGAGGAGCAGCGTGAGGGACAGCGATCGCATCCGGGCAGCCTATCAGCGCCCGCCCCGCGTCAGCAGGTGACCATCGCCGGGACCTCGTAGCCGTCCGCGCCGAGCTCTCGCGCGATGAGCGCCTCGAGCTTGGCGCGGAGCGCCTCGAGCACCGCCGCGTTCTCCGGCGCCGCCGCGTCGATCGGTGTGTCGCTCTCCGTGCCGTGACCTGCCCGCAGCAGCTCGACGTCGTTGGCCGCGAACATCGCCGCCACGTCGGCCGGGCTGTGGAAGGCATTCGGCGCGAACCAGCGCGCGAGCCGGTGCTCCCCGTCATAGACCGCACGCACGAAGCCGCGGTGGGAGAGATCGATCGTGCCGTTCGCGCAGTCGGAGCCCTGGTTGCCGAAGCCCGGCGCGTTGGCGATCGCGAAGTCGACGTCGACCGTCGAGAGCCCGTCGTAGGTGAAGAGGATGCCCTCGCCCGCGCGGGGCCCCGGGTCCGTCGGCGCCTCCAGCAGCCCCGCGAAGTCGTGGCCCACGAGGCCCGGGAAGGCGGCCTTGAGCTCGTCGGCCGAGCGGCCGAGGAGGCTGCAGAGCGTCGGCACCAGATCGACCGCCGACATGAGTGCGGGCACCTGCACGCCGCCGGCGAGCGCCGGATGGACGATCACGAGCGGGACGTTCGTGTTCTCGCGGTGGATGAACGGCCCCTTCTGGCGGACCCCGTGCGCGCCGCCCATCTCCCCGTGATCGGCGACGAAGACGACGATCGTCTGCTCCCGGAGGCCGCTCTCGTCGAGGCCGTCGAGCACACGCTGGATCTGCCGATCCACGTCGATCTGGCAATTCACGTAGTAGGAGAGATACGCGCGCCACATCTCCGGGCGGTCCGCCGGGATCGCGCCGAACATCGTGTCGTAGAGCCGCTTGTGGTCCGCGTGGCCGGCCGGCCGGTCCGCGAGCGACGCCCCCAGCGTCGAGGGCATCCTCACGACGCGCTCCACCGAGTAGGGATCTCGCGCCGGCGCAGGTGCCAGCGGGATCCCCGTCTCGGACTGCTGCGTGCTTCCGCGCGGCCCGACGCCGTCGGTGTCGAAGAACATCACGTCGTGCGGGTTCACGAAGTTGACCGCCAGACACCACGGTCGATCGAGCGTCGGCGCCTTGTTCGCGAGCCAGTCGATCGCCGCGTCGGCGGTGTCGGCGTCGGTGGTCGCGCCCGAGAGCATCTTCCCGTGCTCGTCGCCGCAGTCATTGAAGTCGTGGAAGCCGTAGGGCTCGAGCGCGTCGGTCGTCGGCCCGGACTGCGCGCAGTCTCTGTCGCCGGACTCGGGCCCGACCTTGGAGAGGTGCCACTTGCCCTTGTAGGCCGGATACCAGCCCATCGACTGCAGCGCGGTCCCGAGCGTCGGGATCGCGGGGTCGAGATCCTGGATGAAGGCGAAGTTGATGTTGTCCGTCATCTTCGTCGTCGGCGCGTGGCGGCCCGTGTAGAGCGCCGATCGGGCAGGTGTGCAGACGGCCGAGGCGATGTGATGCCCCGTGAAGGAGAAGCCTCGATCGAGGAGCGACTGGATCGCGGGGAGCGTGACGTCTGCCGGCTGCAGCTCGAACGTCCGCAGCTGGTCGGCGGTGACGAGCAGCAGGTTGTATCGGCCCGGCGCGCCGCCACCGCCCGAGCCGCCCTCGCCACCGTCGGAGGGCGCGTCGTCGCAGCCGGGCAGTCCTGCGCCCGCGATCATCGCGCTGCCGGCGAGCACGCCGGTCGTCTTCAGGAACGCGCGACGGTCGACGGCGATCGGCTTCGGACGCTTCGGCTCACGCATGTGGCTCCCCCGGGAGGCTGTGAAACCGGAGAGTCTCGCCAGCGCGCGAGGGTCCGTCAAATCCGGCTATTCCTCCGACTCCGAATACCGCGGCAACGGCGCTGGCTCGACGCCGAGCCGGGCCCGCAGCGCGTTGGAGTGGATGAAGAGCCGCCCCTCCTCCCGCAGGACGCGATCGTAGAAGGAGCAGGCGCGACAGTTCTCGTGCTTCGCGGCGAAGGAGCCCGCGACGACCCCGCCACACAGCGTCCCCGCGACGACCCAGCAGGCGCGCCCGGAGGCACGCCCACCGTGAACGCCGTCGAGGCGCTGCTCGGTCGCCGCCGGGCACGCGCCGAGCTCGGGCTCACGCGGTCCCCCCGGCTCGCGGCCGCACCTTCTGGACTCCCAGCAGTTTGCGCCGCCCATGATCGACCCCTGGTCGGGCGCAACGCTACACCGGGCCGTCCATCCCTCCGATGCGTCCCCGGGCCGAGATCGCATTTTTTGCGCGTGGTCGCCGAGGCTGGCGCCGAAGGTCCCCGTTCACACCGCCGCCGCCTCCACGACCCCCTTCTCCGGACCGAGCCCGGCGTCCTCCTGCCGGGCGGCCTCGAACGCCGGCGCGTCGACGCCCCAGTAGGCCTGCCGGCCGAAGTGCCTGTGCAGGCGCGCCTCGTACTCGCGCTGCGGCTCGCTGACGCCGTCCCACGCGGGGCTCTGCTCGACGGCCTCGCGCGTGAGGTCGATCCGCACGCACCGCTCCGCCCAGTCGATCGACCGCGCCCAATGCGGCGCGAGGAGCACCCGCTTGGCGCGACACCACGAGCCCGTCTTGATGACGAGGTAGCGGATCTCCCAGCTCTCGTCCGCAAACAGAAAGTCGTCGATGTGTCCGATGGCGCCGTCGGTGCCCTCGAGCTGGTAGCCGAGGACGTCGGTCGCGCTGCGCAGGTGGCTCGTCGCCGGCGCGCTCGTGGCGTCGGCGTGGCCGGCCGTCGAGAGCGGGCCGGGCGGGCCCCCGACGCCCCAGACGCCCGGGTAGGCCCAGCAGCTGGAGTAGCCGTAGTACCGGAGGTAGTCCGACTCCTTGGGATGTGTGATGGGCTCGTCGGCGTCGACGCTCGGGCTGCTGCGAAGCTGTTCTCTGGTCAGCGAGATCTCGAGCGTCGTGCCGCTGGCGCCCGCCGGATCGAGCGGCGCGGTGAGACACCGGGGCGAGAGCAGGAGGTGGCGGCCGACGACGAGGCCGCCGGCGTCGACCGCGAGGTACCGCACCGCCCAGCGCTCGTCGTCCAGCAGCAGATCCACCAGCTGGCCCACCTCCCCGTCCACGGCGGTGATCGTTCGACCCTTGAGCTCCTTGAGGCTCCTCAACATGGCTCCTGCTCCTTCGGGCCGATCGGCTGCGTCCGTCCATCGGACCGGACTCTCCCTGAGCAGCTTCCGGGCCAGCGAGAAACAGGCCCCGATCCCCGCGACCCGGGCGGGCCCGGGCGGGGCGCCCCCGGGGCTCCCGGCCAATCGGGGGGGGTGGCGGTTCAGGCTGTCGGGGGCTGGGGCGGC
>CAYHCR010000156.1:0-7323 GCA_964354895.1 uncultured Myxococcales bacterium
TGGAATCGAGCTACGTGCTCGTCATGGCGACGCAGACCTTTCCGTTCCCCGGCAAGCTCTCGCTGAAGAGCGAGCTCGCCGGCGACGACGTCCGCCTCCGGGAGCTCGCGACGGAGCGGCTGCGGCGCACGACGATCGCGGAGGTCCGGCGCGCCTTCCTCGCCGCGCAGCTCTCGCAGGCGCGGCTCGAGCTCGTCGACCGACTCGCAGGGCTGCTCGAGACGGCGAGCGCGCTGGCCCGTTCGCGCTACGAGACCGGCGGCGGCTCGCAGGCCGAGCTGCTGCGGGCGCGGCTCGAGCAGGGCCGGCTGCGGCAGCGGCGGCTGCGCCTCGTCGCCGATCGACGCCTCCGCGTCGCCGCGCTCGGCCGGCTCGCCGGGCGGCCGGCCGGGTGGAGCCCGACGCTGCCTCCGCTGGACCCGCAGCACTTTCCTGCGCCGCCCGAGCCCGGCGAGGCCGTCGATCGCGCGCTCGCAGGGACGCCCGAGCTGCTCGCCGCGAAGGTCGACGAGCTGCGCGCCGATCACGGGCGCGCGCTGGCCGATCGAGCCGCGCTGCCGGACCTCGCCGTGGGCGCGGGCGTCATGATCCGCGGCGCGCTCCCGCCGATGTGGTCGCTGACGATCGGCGTGCCGCTCCCGATCTTTTCTGGCTCCCGAGAAGATCGCGGCGTCGCCGAGGCGGAAGGGCTGCTCGACGGCGCGAAGGCCGGCCGGTCGACGATCGAACAGCTCGTGGCGCTGCGGGCGCGGCAGCGCGTCGAGCTGTGGCTCTCGCTGCAGGAGCAGTGGGGCGCCTTCGCCGACGGCCTGCTCGCGGACGCCGCCTCGACGACGGAGGTCACGCTCGCCCAGTACCGCGTCGGCGGCGCGTCGCTCGCGGCGGTCCTCGACTCGAACGCCGCCGCGCTCGCCCTGATCGACGAGTCGCTCGGCGTGCTCGCCGAGGCGCGCGCGCTCGCGATCGCGCAGGAGGAGCTCTCGCTCGCCGAACCGTCGGCGGGCGCCGCCGGGATGGGCGGGAGCGTGACGACCGGCGGCGGAGGCTCCGCTGGCGCGCCGAGCGCACCGGGCGGCCGATCGGACACCGCAGGCGCGGCCGAACCCGCCTCGACGATGGGGATGTGAACGTGACGAAGTCGCTGCCACGCGCCGGGCTCCCGCTCCTCCTGCTCCTCGTCGCGACGGCGGCGATCTCCGGCGTGCTCGGCGCCGTGATCGCCACGCGGCTCGCCGCGCCGGCCGCGCCGCTCGTGGAGGCGGCGCCCGTCGAGACCTGGACCTGCCCGATGCACCCGACGATCGTGCAGGACCACCCCGGCGATTGCCCGATCTGCGGGATGAAGCTCGTCCGGGTCGACGACGCGGAGACGTCGGCCGGCGGCGCGCACGGCCCCGGCGAGGTCGACGCCGGCCACCTCGAGCCGGGCCACCCCGACCGCGCGGAGATCGAGATCGATCCGCGCCGCCAGCAGCTGATCGGGCTGCGCACCGTGGCGATCGACCGCGGCCCGGTCGGCGCCTCCCTGCGGACCTACGGACGGCTCGCGGTCGACGAGACCCGTACGCGCCGCGTGACGATGAAGGTGCCGGGCTACGTGGAGCGGCTCCACGCCGACTTCCTCGGAAAAGAAATTCGGCGGGGCCAGACGCTCTTCTCGCTCTACAGCCCCGAGATCCTCGCAGCCGAAGAGGAGCTCCTGCTCGCGCGCCGCTCGGGCGGCGGCGCGTCCGAGGCGGCCGCGCGCCGCAAGCTCCAGCTCTGGGACGTGCCGGAGTCGGAGCTCGCGCGGCTCGAGCGCGAGGGCACGGCCTCGCGCAGCGTCCCCTTCCCCTCGCCGGTCTCGGGCGTCGTGACGCGCAAGGACGTCGTCGAGGGCGCGCGGCTCGCGCTCGGCGACGCGCCGCTCGAGCTGACGGACCTCTCGACCGTGTGGCTCTTCGCGGAGCTCTTCGAGCCCGAGCTGCGCCGGATCTCGCTCGGCGATCGGGCGACGATCCGCCTGCCTGCCCTCCCCGACCGCACGCTGGAGGCCGAGGTGCAGTTCATCGATCCGCGCCTCGATCCCCGCACCCGCTCGGCGCGCGTGCGCTTCGCGCTGCCGAACCCCGACGGCCTGCTCCGACCGGACATGTATGCGGAGGTGACCCTCCACCGGCCCACGCGCGAGGTCCTGCGCGTGCCGACCGACGCGCTGATCCCGGCGGGCGACGCCGCGCTGGTCTTCGTCGCGCTCGGCGCCGGTCGCTTCGGCCCGCGGCGGGTCACGGTCGGCGAGCGCGGCCGGGAGTTCGCGGAGGTGACGAGCGGGCTCGCGGCCGGCGAGCTCGTGGTGACGCAGGCCAATTTCCTCGTCGACTCGGAGTCGAGCCTGCGCGCCTCGCTCGCGCGGCTCGGCGGCGCCACGCCCGCCCCGGCCCCGGCGCCCGACGCGCACGAGGCGCACCGATGATCGAGCGCGTCATCCGCTTCTCGGCGGAGCACCGCTACCTCGTGATCGCCCTGACGATCGTCGCGCTCGGCTTCGCGTGGCAGTCGATGCGGACGATCCCGCTGGACGCCCTGCCGGATCTCTCCGACTCGCAGGTGATCGTCTACTCCCGCTGGGATCGCAGCCCCGACATCCTCGAAGACCAGGTGACCTACCCGATCGTGACGGCGCTGCTCGGCGCGCCGCGGGTCAAGGCGATCCGGGGCTTCTCGGACTTCGGCTACAGCTTCGTCTACGTCATCTTCGAGGACGGCACCGATCCCTACTGGGCGCGCACGCGCGTGCTCGAGTACCTCTCGAAGATCCAGCCGCAGCTCCCGGAAGGTGTGCGGACCGAGCTCGGCCCGGATGCCTCGACGCTCGGCTGGGTCTTCCAGTACGCGCTCGTCGACCGCTCCGGTCGACACACCACGACCGAGCTGCGCTCGCACCAGGACTGGTTTTTGCGCTACGCGGTGCAGGCGGTGCCCGGCGTCGCCGAGGTGGCGACCGTCGGCGGACAGGTCCGCCAGTACCAGATCGAGGTCGATCCGGGCCGCCTCGCCGGCTATGGCCTGCCGCTGGACGCGGTGATCTCGGCGGTCCGCGCCGGCAACGCGGACGTCGGCGGCCGGCTGGTCGAGCTCTCCGGGCGCGAATACATGGTCCGCGGGCGTGGCTACGTCCGGAGCACCGAGGATCTCGAGCAGCTCGTGCTGCGGGCCGACGGCGGCACGCCCGTCCGCGTCGGCGACGTGGCGACGGTCTCGCTCGGCCCCGAGATGCGGCGCGGGATCGCGGATCTCGACGGCGAAGGCGACGTCGTCGGCGGCATCGTCGTCATGCGCGAGGGCGAGAACGCGCTGCAGGTGATCGAGCGGGTGAAGGCGAAGCTCGAGGAGCTGCGCCCCTCGCTCCCCGAGGGCGTCGAGACCGTCACGACCTACGACCGCTCGGAGCTCATCACCGCGGCGATCGACACGGTGACGTTCAAGCTGATCGAGGAGATCGTGATCGTCTCGATCATCCTCCTCCTGTTCCTCTGGCACTTCCCCTCGTCGATCGTGCCGATCCTCACGATCCCGATCTCCGTCGCGCTGGCGTTCATCCCGCTGAAGCTGCTGGGCATGAACGCGAACCTGATGTCGCTCGCCGGGATCGCGATCTCCATCGGTGTGCTGGTCGACGGCGCGATCGTCGAGGTCGAGAACGCCTACAACAAGATACATAAATGGATCGAGGCGGGCCGACCCGGCAGCTTCTACGAGGTCCGGCTGCAGGCGCTGCTCGAGGTCGGCCCCGGCGTCTTCTTCTCGCTGCTCGTGATCGCCGTGGCGTTCGTGCCGATCTTCACGCTCGTGGATCAGGAGGGCCGGCTCTTCCGCCCGCTCGCCTGGTCCAAGAACCTCACGATGGCCGTCGCCGCGATCCTCGCGATCACGCTCGACCCGGCGATCCGGATGCTCTTCGCCCGCGCCGATCCGTTCACGTTCCGGCCGCGCTGGCTCGCCTCGATCGCGACCGCGCTCGCCGTCGGCCGCTACCGGGCAGAGGAGGAGCACCCCGTCAGCCGGCTCCTGCATCGCCTCTACGACGGGCCCTGCCGCTTCGTGCTGCGCCACCCCCGCGCGACGATCGCGGCCGCCGCGGCCATCGTCGCCTCCGCGATCCCGCTCTACTTCTCGCTCGGCTCCGAGTTCATGCCGCCGCTGCGCGAGGGCACGCTGCTCTACATGCCGTCGGCCGTGCAGCCCGGCATGTCGGTCGCGGAGGCGGAGCGCGTCCTGCAGGTCCAGGACAAGCTGCTGCGCACGGTCCCGGAGATCTCGCGCGTCTTCGGCAAGGCCGGCCGCGCCGACACCTCCACGGATCCCGCGCCCTTCTCGATGATGGAGACGACGATCCTGCTGCGGCCCGAGACGGAGTGGCGCGAGCGGCCTCGCTGGTACTCCGGCCTCGCGCCCGAGTGGGCGAAGCCCGCGCTGCGGCCGTTCTGGCGCGACCGGATCACGGAGGACGAGCTGATCGAGGAGCTCGACCGGCTGCTCCGGCTGCCGGGCATCTCCAACGCCTGGACGATGCCGATCAAAGGCCGGCTCGACATGCTCTCGACGGGCATCCGCACGCCGGTCGGGATCAAGATCGCCGGCGCGGACCTCGCGACGATCGAGCGGATCGCGCTGCAGACCGAGGCCGCCGTCGCGGCGCTGCCCGGCACGCGCAGCGCCTTCGCCGAGCGCGTCGCGGGCGGATATTTCCTCGACTTCGAGCTCAAGCGAGCGGAGCTCGCCCGCTACGGCCTCTCGGTCGCAGACGCAAACATGATGGTGATGACGGCGGTCGGCGGCGACGTGCAGACCGTCACGGTCGAAGGGCGCGCGCGCTACGGCGTGAACGTCCGCTACGCGCGCGACTCGCGGGCGGATCTGGAGTCGCTCAAGCGGGTGCTCGTGCCGCTGCCCGGCGGGCGCGGCCAGATCCCGTTCGAGGCGATCGCCGACGTGCACCTCGCGACGGGACCCTCGATGATCCGCGACGAGAACGGCCTGCTCGCCGGCTACGTCTACGTCGACTTCGACACCTCGAAGATCGACATCGGCCACTTCGTGGAGTCCGCGAAGGCGGCGGTCCGCGCCGTCGACGTGCCCCCCGGCTACTCGCTCACCTTCAGCGGTCAATACGAGAACATGATCCGGGTGCGGGAGCGCCTCAAGCTCATCCTCCCGCTCACGCTGCTGCTCATCTTCGGATTGTTGTATCTGAATACGAAGTCGGCCTTCAAGGCGACGCTCGTGATGGCCGCCGTGCCCTTCTCCGCGGTGGGGGCGCTGCTGCTCGTCTGGATGCTGGATTACAACATGTCGATCGCCGTCTGGGTCGGCCTGATCGCGCTGATGGGGCTCGACGCGGAGACCGGCGTCTTCATGCTCCTCTTCCTCGACCTCTCGGTCGAAGAGCACCGGGCGAGCGGCAAGCTGCGCAGCCGCGAGGAGCTCGTCGAGGCGATCGTCCACGGCGCCGTGAAGCGCGTGCGGCCCAAGGCGATGACCGTCGCCGCCGCGATGATGGGCCTGCTGCCGATCCTCTGGTCGACCGGCACCGGCTCGGACCTGATGAAGCGGATCGCAGCGCCCATGGTCGGCGGGCTCGTCACGAGCTTCCTGCTCGAGCTGCTCGTCTATCCGGCCGTCTACTACCTCCGCTTCCGGCACGGGCTCCCGGAGCGGGTCGAGCCGGAGCGGTCCAAGCTGGCGCCGGCTTGATCGCCGGCCGCGCGGCCCGGGCTGGACGCCGGCCGGGCGCTGCGTCACGGTCGCGACGGCTCGGGCCCATCCGAGCCGAACCCGCGGTCCGCGCCAGGCGGACCTCACCCTTCCTCGGAGAGGCTGGATGCGCATGCTCCTTCCCATCGTCGGACTGACCCTCGTGCTCTCAGGCGCCGCCTGCTCGGCCCCGGAGGCCCCGAAGGCCGCCGCGCCCAAGACCGCCCCGAAGGCCGACGCCCCGAAGGCCGACGCCCCGAAGGCCGACGCCCCGAAGGCCGCGCTCGGCAAGCCCGGCGCCGACGGCAAGGTCCGCATCGCGGCGACCGAGTCGGGCTTCGAGCCCGCGAAGATCGAGGCGAAGGCCGGCGTGCCGCTCAAGCTCGTCTTCCGCCGCGAGACCGATCACACGTGCATGACGGGCGTCGACTTCCCCGAACTCGGGATCAAGAAGGACCTGCCGCTCCACACGGACGTCGAGATCGAGGTGACGCCGAAGCAGGGCGGCACGATCGCGTTTCAGTGCCCGATGGGCATGGGCAAGAGCTCGATCGTGACGGTGATGTAGCGACCCGCACCTCGAGACCTTGGGGTCCGGCTCCACCCCGCGTGGACGGGCCCGCGCGGGGCGGCAAGAATCGCCGCATGGCCGACGCCCCCTTCACGATCCGCTACGACCTCGCGCTCCCCGGCGGCCACGTCCAGAGCTTCGAGGTCCGCCTCGATCCGAAGACGCTGCAGAACCTCGCGCAGGCGCCGACGTCTCCGCCGGAGTGGACGCGGCTCGGCTACCAGCAGTGCGGCAACTGCCCGCTCAACGAGGCCGAGACGCCGTACTGTCCGAACGCGCTCCACCTCGCGGAGCTCGTCGCTCGGTTCGCGGACGTCTTCTCCTACGAGAAGGTCAACGCCCGCGTCGTCGTAGAGGAGCGCAGCTACGTCAACGAACAGGTGCCGATCCAGGCCGCGCTCAGCGGCCTCCTCGGGATCTACATGGTGACGAGCGGCTGCCCGATCCTCGCGCGGCTGCGGCCGAACGTGCGTTTCCACCTGCCCTTCGCCGGCGAGCTCGAGACGATCACGCGCGCGGTCTCGATGTATCTGCTGGAGCAGTATGTCCGGGCGGCGCGCGGCGAGACGCCGGACTGGTCGCTGGGCGCGCTCTCGGCGGTCTACGAGGCGGCGGGCCAGGTGAACGTCGCGTTCGCGAAGCGGCTGCGCGCCGCGGCGCCCAGAGACGCGAACGTCAACGCGCTCATCCGTCTGGACACCTATGCGCGCGCGCTGCCGTACACGATCGAGGACAAGCTCGAGGAGCTCGGCTTCCTGTTTCCGGCGCGCTGACCGGGCGCACGGCGCCGCGGTCGCGATGGCCGAGCCCCCGGCGCACACCCTCCGCGTCGAACACGACCTCACGCATCGCGCCCCCCCGATCCCACCCCGGAGGCCCTGATGTCGACGCTCGCTTCGCTGCAGGCGCTCCTTCCGTTCCCGCTCCCCGACGGGCTCGAGCGCCTCCATGCGACGCCGCCGCGCCATTACCACACGCTCGCGCACGTCGAGGCGGTGCTCACCCTCGCTGCGCCGCTG
>CAYHCR010000157.1:0-7319 GCA_964354895.1 uncultured Myxococcales bacterium
CCGCTTCCCCCTGCGCCTCGCGACGAAGGCGGAGCTCGCGGCCGATCCGTCCGCCGCCGCGCTCGCGGGGCGTCAGCCCGAGGGGCGCACGGCGGCCTTCGTGCCGACCCAGCTGCTCCCGAAGGCGACGACGCTGCAGCTCTCCGTCGGCGCCGGCGCGCCCTCCGCCGAGGGGCCCCGGCGGGTGGGCAAGGCGCTGCGCTCGAGCTTCACGACCTACGGGCCGCTGCGGCTCACGGGCGCGCGCTGCGACGGCGAGCTCGACGACTGCGACGTCGGCGGCGCGCTGCTCGTGTCGTTCTCCAACCCGCTCGACGAGGCGAAGAGCCGCGCGGGCGGCGTCACGGTCTCGCCGAAGCCCGACGACCTGAAGATCGACTGGTGGGGCGACGATCTCCACGTGCAGGGAAAGTTCCGCCGGCGGACGACCTACGTGATCACCGCCACGGGGCTCGTCGACGTCCACGGCCAGGCGCTCGCCGGCGCCGCCCGCGCCTCGTTCCGCTTCGCGCCCGCCGGGCGGCGGATCGAGCTGCCCGGCGGCGCGCTCGTCGTCCTCGACGCGGCCGGCCGGCCGGCGATGCCGCTCTTCACGGTCAATGAGCCCGCGGTCGCCGTCACGGTGCGCGCCGTCGCGCCCGAGGATCACCGCGCCTTCCGCGCCTTCCTGCACGATCCCGCGCGCGACCCCACGCTGCCGGGCCGCGTCGTCGAGCAGCGCGTCCTGCGGCCCAAGGGGCCCGCCGACGAGATCGTCGAGAGCGCGATCGAGCTCTCCCGCGCGCTCGAGCAGGGCACCGGCCACGTGATCCTCAGCGTGCGGCCGGAGCCCGCGCGGCGCGACGAGGACCAGGGCGGAGAGCAGCACGTCTGGATCGAGGTGACGCGGCTGGGCGTGCAGGCCCGCTTCGATCGGGAAGCCCTGCGCCTGAGCGTCACGGAGCTCGCGGACGGCCGCGTCGCGCCGGGCGTGACGGTGACCCTCGAGGGCGCGACGGCGGTGACGGACGCGGACGGCGTCGCGCGCCTGCCGCTGCCGGCCGGGGATGGCAGCGAGGCGCGCACGATTCGGCTGGAGCGGGCCGGCGATCGCGCGTTCCTGCCCGAGGCACTCTCGTGGCTCGGCTCGAGCTCGGCCTGGCGCGCGACGCCGCCCTCGGGCCACCACCGCTGGCTGCTCTTCGACGACCGCGGGCTCTATCGGCCGGGCGAGACCGCGCGGGTGAAAGGGCTCGTGCGCTGGCACGCGGAAGGGCCGACGGGCGATCTGGAGGCGGCCCGCGCGCTCGACGCGGAGATCGCATGGAAGCTCGACGACGCGCGCGGGCGCAAGCTGCTGGAGGGCACGACGAAGCTCACCGGGAGCGGCGCGCTGGAGCTGACGCTGCCGATCCCCGCCGACGCGACGCCGGGCACCGGTTGGCTGCGGCTCTCGCGCAAGGTCGGCTCGCAGGAGAGCCACTCGCACCCGATCGAGATCCAGGAGTTCCGGCGCCCCGAGTTCGAGGTCGACGTCGCGCTCGATGCGGGGCCGCACTTCGGCGGTGGCAAGGTGACCGCGGCGATCTCCGCGCATTACTTCGCGGGCGGGGCGCTCGCAGGCGCGCAGGGCCACGTGGTCGCGACGACGCGCGCCGCCTCGCACCGGCCGCCCGGCCACGAGGGCTTCGTCTTCGGGCTGAACCTGCCGTGGTGGATGCACGGCGGCCACGGCAAACGTGGCTGGGACGGCGACTGGGGCGGCGACCACAACCTCACGCCCGCGCACTCGGCCACGGTCACGCTCGACGCGAACGGCCGCGTCACGCTCCCGCTGGAGCTGCCGAAGCTGACGCAGAGCGCGCTCTTCACGGTCGAGGCGAGCGTCGAGGACGTGAACCGGCAGAGCTTCTCGGCGCGCGCGGCGGTGCTCGTGCACCCCGCGAGCGTCTACGCGGGGCTGCGCTCCGAGCGCACCTTCGTCGGGCCCGGCGAGCCGATCCGGCTCGAGGGGATCGCCGTGACGCCGGAGGGCGCGCCGGTCGCCGGCCGCACGATCACCGTGAAGGCGACGCGCCGCTCGTGGCAGGGGGACGGACCGCCGCGCAGCTGCACGATCGTGACCGAAGAGCGCCCCGTGGTCTGCGAGCTGGCGACCGACGGACGCGGGGGGCGGCACGAGCTGGAGGCGCTCGTGACGGACGAGCAGGGGCGCGTCTCCCAGACCACCCTGACCGTCTACGAGGCGGGCGAGCCGGCGCCGCCGCAGCGCACGCTGCAGGAGGAGCCGCTCACGCTGCTGCCGGAGCTCGAGCGCTACGAGCCCGGCCAGACGGCCGTCGTGCTCGTCCCGCTGCCGTTCTCGCCCGCGGAGGCGACGATCGCGTTCGAGCGCGACGGCGTGCTGCACGAAGAGCGCCGGCGGCTCGAGGGCAGCTTCGCGCGCGTCGAGGTGCCGCTGACGGACGCCCACGTGCCGAACCTGTGGCTCTCGGTGGAGCTCGTCGGCGCGCGCGCGCGACCCGCGGAGCCGGGCGTGCCGGCCGGGAGCAAGCCGGCCTTCGCGGCGGGGCGCGTGAAGCTCTCCGTGCGGCCGAGCCAGCGCGCGCTCGCGGTGACGGTGACGCCGGCGCGGACGGAGCTCGAGCCGGGCGGACGGACGGAGGTGCGCCTCCTCGTGAAGGACGCGGCCGGCGCGGGCGTCGCGGGCGCAGAGCTGACGGTGATCGCGGTCGACGAGGCGGTGCTGGCGCTCGCGGGCGCGCGCGGCGTGATCCCGGATCCGCTGCAGCATTTCCTGCCCGATCGCGTGACGGGGGTCCGATCGCTGCAGAGCCGCGCCTTCGTCGTGCTGCCGGGCGCGCCGCCGCCCACCGGCGCGCCGCCGCCCGCCCCGCCGCCCGCCCCGAAGGTCGCGGCGTTCCGCAACGGCGGCGCCAAGAAGCTGAAGATGGCCGAGATGGAGGAGTCGGTCGCGACGCCGTCCGCGGAGGCCCCCGGCGGAGGAGGCGAGAGCGGCGGCGCGATCCGCGTGCGCGAGAACCTGGATCCCCTGGCGCTCTTCGTCGGCGCGGTGCGGACGGACCAGAGCGGCGAGGCGATCCTCCCGCTGACGCTGCCCGACTCGCTCACGCGCTACCGCGTGCTCGCCGTGGCGGCGGAGGGGCCTCGACGCTTCGGCACCGGCACCTCGCACGTGACCGCGCGGCTGCCGCTCATGCTGCGTCCCTCGCCGCCGCGGCACCTGCGCTTCGGCGATCTGGCAGAGCTGCCCGTCGTCGTGCAGAACGGCACCAGCGAAGAGCGGCTCGTCGACGTGGCGTTGCGCGCGAGCGGCGTCGTGCTGACGGGCGCGCCCGGCGTGCGGCTGCGGCTCGGGCCGAACGAGCGCAAGGAGCTGCGCTTCCCGATCGAGGCGAAGGCGGCCGGGCTCGCGTCGCTGCAGGCGGTCGCCGTCTCCGGCGCCGCGGCAGACGCGCAGAGCTTTACGATCCCGGTGCGTCCGCCGGCGAGCGGCGAGGCCTTCGCGCTCTACGGCGTGCTCGAGGAGGGCGCGATCTCGCTGCCGCTGCAGCGGCCGGTGGGCGCGCTGCCGGGCTTCGGCGGGCTGGAGGTGACGACGAGCTCCACCGAGCTCGGCGCGCTCACCGACGCCGTGCTCTGGCTGCACGACTATCCCTACGGCTGCACCGAGCAGCTCGCCTCCCGCGTGCTGGCGATCGCGGCGCTCGGCGACGTGCTCGCCGCCTTCCGCGTGGAGGGGCTGCCTCCGCCTGCAGAGCTGCGCGCGGCGGCGCAGCGGGATCTGGACGAGCTCGTCCGGCGGCAGAGCTGGAACGGCGCGTTCGGCCTCTGGTCGCGCGACGGCTTCGAGCTGCCGTGGGCCTCCGTCCACGCCTCGCATGCGATCGCGCGCGCGAAGGCGGCGGGGTGGAAGGTGGACGAGGACGTGCTCGACCGGACGCGGCGCGGGCTGCGCGAGCTGCCGGGTCGGATCCCGAAGACGTACGACGCCGGCACGCGCGCGACGCTGCGCGCCTACGCGCTCTCGGTCCGCGCGCGGCTCGGCGAGCCGGACGCGGCGGAGGCGAAGCGGCTCATCGACGAGGTCGGAGAGGCGCTCTCGCTCGAGGCCTCGGGGCTGCTGCACCCCGTGCTCGCGGCCTCGCCCGCGCACGCGGCGGTCGCGGCGGAGCTGCGGCGGCGGGCCCTCAACCGGGTCTCCGAGAGCGCCGAGGCCGCGCACCTCGCCTCGCGGATCGAGGACGGGGCGCACCTGATCCTCCACGCGGATCGCGTCGCCGACGCGCTCTGGCTCGAGGCGCTCGTGACGGACGACGCGAAGAACGAGCTCGTGCCGAAGCTCGTGCGCGGCCTGCTCGGCGCGCGGCGCGAGGGGCGGTGGTCGACGACCCAGGAGAACGTCTTCGCGCTGCTCGCGCTGCAGGCGTACTTCCGGCGCTTCGAGGCGACGGAGCCGGACTTCACGGCGCGCGCCTGGGTCGGCGACGCCTTCGCGGGCGCCGCCGAATTCCACGGGCGGTCGGGGGCGTCGGTGCGGCTCGGCCTCGGACTTGACGCGCTCCCGGCGCAGGCGCCGCTCGTGCTGGAGAAGCAGGGCAGGGGACGACTCTCCTACCGGCTCGGCCTGCGCTACGCGCCGATGGGCAGCGGGCTGCCCGCGCTCGATCGCGGCTTCGTCGTGGAGCGGCGCTATGAGTCCGTCGACGATCCGAAGGACGTCGAGACGGCCCCGGACGGCGTGATCACGGTGCGCGCAGGGGCGCGGGTGCGGATCGTGCTGACGCTCGTCGCGCCGACGCTGCGCCACCACGTCGCGCTCGTCGATCCGCTGCCGGCGGGGCTCGAGCCGGAGAACCCCGAGCTCGCGACGACCCGCGCCGGAGACGTGAAGCCGTGGGAGTGGCGCTGGCCCTGGTGGGAGCACGAGGCGCTGCGCGACGATCGCGCCGAGCTCTTCCGCACCTCGCTCTACCCGGGCGTCTACCGGTACGCCTACCTCGCCCGCGCGACGACGCCGGGCTCCTTCGAGATCCCGCCGGCGCGCGCGGAGGAGATGTATGCGCCGGAGAGCTTCGGGCGGACCGCCTCCGCGAAGCTGCACGTGCGGTAGGCGTCAGCCCTCGAGGAACGCGGCGATCCCGGGCCAGACCTCCCGGGGCGCGCGCGTCCCGACGAGCAGGTCCCAGTGGCCGTAGTCCTGCTCGTCGCCCGCGGCGCGGCCGTGCACGTGTGCGGTCCCGTGCAGCCGCAGGGCGGCGTCGCGCACCGCCTCGGGTGAGACCTGCCGGTCGGCCGTGCCGCCCAGACACAGCAGGGGGAGCTGAAAGCGCGCCTGTTGCTCGAGGTACGCGAAGCCGTCGTCGCCGGTGAGCCCACGCGGCTCGAACGCGGAGGAGAGGCTCGAGAGCAGGGGCACCGGGATCGCGTGGAAGCCGATCGCGTGGATCTGCCGGATGGTCTCCGGCTCGATGTTCGGGCCATGCACGTTGAAGCGCTCGAGCACGTCGATCCCCCGCCCCAGCAGCGGCGCCGCGAGGTGCGCGATCGTGCCCCACGGCACCAGCGGCAGCCGCTCGATCGTCGCTCGGAGCGCGAGGATCTTCGCGAAGTCGGTCGCGCCGAGCGAATAATCGAGCCCCGAGCCGACGGTCACCGCGCGCGCGATCGGCGCGTCCGGGAAGCGGATCCCGTGGGCGAAGAGGATCATCCCTCCCATCGAGTGGCCGACGAACGAGGCGCGCTCGACGCCCGCGACGTGGCGCGCGAGCTCGAGCACGGCCGGGACGTCCCGGCAGACGTGATCGTCGAAGCTCCAGGCGAGGCGCTTGCGCTCGCTCTCGCCGTTGCCGCGCAGGTCGGGCAGGAAGCAGTGCCAGCCGCGGCGTGCCAGCCAGGACGCGAGCGAGCGGCCCGGAAAATGGAAGCCGAGGTGATTGGCCGACAGCCCGTGGCAGAGCACGACCGCGCCGCGGGCCGGTCCTGCGAGCGGCGGGACGTGGTGGACGGCCAGTCGCCAGCCGTCGGCGGTCGTGACGTCGAGCCGCTCGGCGGGGAGCAGATCGCGCGAGTAGCGGCGGCGGAACGGACGGAGGAGGGAGCGCATGGTTTGGACCGTAGCAGCCCCGGTCCCAAACCACCGCCCGGACGTTTTGATCCGTTTTGCAAAATCCCGATTGACGAACCGCCAAAGCATGGTTGATATTGCGCGACATGGACAATCGACTCGCGAACGACATCGAGACCCTCCTGCAGCGGTTCCGCACCGAGATCCAGGAGCGCATCGACGATTCGCTCCGGGACGCGCTCTCCTCGGTCCTCGACGGCCGGCCCTCGCTCGCCGCGAGCCTCGTGCAGCGCAAGCCCGCGCCGGTGAAGGTCGCGCCGCGCAAGGTGGGTCGCCCTGCCCGGAAGCAGACTGCCGCCGCGCTGCCGTTTGCGCGGCCGAGCGGCGCGTACGTCGCCCCGAAGAAGCCGTTCGTGGTGAGGGTCACGCCGAAGCAGGCGAACAAGCCTGCCGCGAGCGGCCCGCTCGCGCAGAGCGTCGACAATGCGGTCATCCTCGAAGTGCTCCTGGCGAACCCGCTCGGCCTCGGCCTCAAGGCGCTCGCCGGCAAGCTCGGGGCGGACAAAGAGGTCACGTTCAAGGCCCTCAAGGGCCTCCGTGCCGAGCGGCGCGTGGTGCTCGAGGGCGAGAAGCGCGGCGCCGTCTACAAGTCCGCCTGACACAGGTCCGGCTGATACAGGCCGAGGCGTCGCCGCCGCGATTCAACGCCGCGGCGGCGCGACCAGCGCGGGCGCGAGCAGCCCCACCGCCTCGGCGAGCGCCTCCGGGAGCTCGTCGTCGCGCTCGTTCGGGCGATCGACGCCGACGGTGAGGCCCGCGCCAGCGCCCGTCAGCGCCTGAAACGTCACGCTCGCCACGATCGCGTCGCCCCGCCGCTCGAACCGGCCTGCGGCGAGCCACGCCGCGCCGGTCGTCCCCACGAGCGTCGCTCGAGCGTCCGGGTTCATGTGTGCGGTCCGCTCGTGGCTCGCGAACGGCGAGCGGCTGCGCAGACGCTCGTCCAGCGACAACTCCAGCCCCTGCTGCTGCAGCGCCAGCGCCGTCGCGTCCGCCAGCGCGCGCTCGAGGTGCGCGAGCACCGCTTCGCCGCCGACGTTCTCGAAGGGCTCCACATGGATCCGCGCGGTCCCGTCGACCGGCGGCGGCCGGGCCGGCCTTGCGCGCGGCCCAGGCGCGGGGCGCGTCGGAGGCTTCGCCGCGGATCCGAGGTGGCCGAGCAGCGCCGATGGCCCGACCCAGCCCGCCACGACGC
>CAYHCR010000158.1:0-7318 GCA_964354895.1 uncultured Myxococcales bacterium
GACTTGTTGGGAGTGCCATCGAGGTCGCACATGATCTGGTCGACCAGGCGCTGCTCGGAAGCATCGATCCCGAGGATCTCCGGCGCGATCTCGTCCTCAACCGCGGCCACCGCGGCCAGGACACCCTTGCCGAGGTAGCGCTCGGCATCACCGTCGCGGCGCTCCGCGGCCTCGAAGGCGCCCGTGGACGCACCTGAGGGCACGGCCGCGCGCGCAGCGGTGCCGTCGTCGAGGACGAAGGGCGCGACGTGCTCGACCACGGCCAGGTCGACGGCGGCGTTCCGGCTCGGGCGACGGAGCTTCCAGCGCCAGAGCACGCCCGGCGTCTGGCGCACCGGACACACCGCCGGCTCGAGCGCGTACGCCCGACCGATGAGCTCCACGACGCCGGGCCTGGCGCTGCCGATCTCGACGTGCTCCGTCGCGCGGAGCCGCCGCTTGAGCGCGCTCCTCGTGCGCGCGTACAGGATCGCAGCGACCGAGACGCCCGTGCAGATCGCGGCGGCGCCCGCTGTCACGAGGCGGAACGTCTCCACGTCAGTGCGCCAGCCAGCGCTCCGCGTCGATCGCGGCCATGCAGCCGGTGCCCGCCGCGGTGATCGCCTGCCGGTAGACCGGATCCATCGCGTCGCCGCAGGCAAAGATGCCCGGCACGTTCGTGCGCGTCGTGCCCGGGATCGCCTTGATGTAGCCGACGGGATCGAGGTCGAGCAGGCCCTGGAAGAGCTTCGTGTTCGGCTCGTGGCCGATCGCGACGAAGTAGCCGGTGCACCCGAGGTGCGACTCGGCGCCGGTCTTCAGGTTCTTCAGCTTCACGCCCGTGACCGTGCTCTCGCCCTCGATCTCGGTGACGGTGGTGTCCCAGATCCACTCGATCTTCGGGTTCGCGCGGGCGCGATCGATCATGACCTTGCTGGCGCGCAGCGAGTCTCGACGGTGGATGACGGTGACCTTCGAGGCGAACTTCGTGAGGAACGTCGCCTCCTCCATCGCGGTGTCGCCGCCGCCGATGACGACGATCTCCTGGCCGCGGAAGAAGAAGCCGTCGCACGTCGCGCAGGCCGAGACGCCCTTGCCCTGCAGCCGCTTCTCGCCGGGGATGTCGAGCCACTTCGCCGAGGCGCCCGTCGCCACGATCAATGCGTCCGCGGTCCACTTCGTCGTCTCGTCGACGAGGAACGAGAACGGCTTGCCCGCGGCGTCGACCTTGCTGACCCAGCCCTCGACGAGGCGCGTGCCGAAGCGCAGCGCCTGCTCCTTGAAGTGCTCCATGAGCTCGGGGCCCATCACGCCGTGCGGGAAGCCCGGGTAGTTCTCCACCTCGTTGGTGATGGTGAGCTGGCCGCCGGGCTGCGGACCGGTCACGAGCAGCGGCTCGAGGTTCGCGCGGGCGGCGTAGATGGCGGCGGTGTAGCCGGCGGGGCCGGAGCCGATGATGGCGATCTTCGCGTGGGTCTCGGACATGGCGTCCTCCTCGTAGGCCGTTGAGAGCCTGGGTTTCTAGCACCCGGTTCGCCGGCCCGGCGCGCGCCGTTTTGCGCCCCACGGCCGTTCGGCTAGCGTCCTGCGGCCATGGACCTCCAGCTCCTGCGGAAGATCCCGCTGTTCTCGACGCTCTCGACCGAGCAGCTCCGGAAGATCGCCGCCATCACCGCCGAGCGCCAGGTCCCGGTCGGGAAGTTCGTCTTCAAGGACGAGGAGCCGGGCGACGAGATGTTCCTCATCGTCGAGGGCCGCGTTCGCATCTCCAAGACGGTGCCCGGCATCGGCGAGGAGGCGCTCATGATCCTCGACCCGGGCTCCTATTTTGGAGAGATGGCGATCATCGACGAGGCGCCGCGGTCCGCCGACGCCCGCGCACACACCTCCGTCACGCTCCGCGTGATCAAGAAGGAGGCGCTCGACGAGCTCATGTTCGTCGACAAGGATCTCGCCTACGAGCTGCTCTGGAACTTCGTGCGCACGCTCTCGACGCGGTTGCGCGACTCCAACGAGAAGATCAAGGCGTTCTTTGCGCTCTCGAAGTTCGGCTGACGCAGCGCCACTCTGCGGCGCCACCTCGCGGCGGCACCTCGCGGCGGCACCTCGCGGCGGCACCTCGCGGCAAAGGGAGCCGGGTCAGTTCAGCGCGTGCGGGAGCACGAGCGCGAATTCGCCGATCGTCGCCTCGAACGACGCGCCGTCCGGCCGAAGCAGCGAATACGTGCCGCGCATCGAGCCGAACGGCGTCCGCAACAGGACCCAACTCCGATACTCGAACCGCTCGCCCGGGCGCAGGCGCGGCTTGTGGCCGACGACGCCCTCGCCGACGACCTCCTCGGACTCGCCGTTGCCGTCCGTGATGATCCAGTGCCGCGAGACGAGCTGCGCGGGCGTGCTGCCGCGGTTCGTGATCGCGACGTCGTAGGCGAACGCCCACCGACCGGACGCAGGGTTCGAGCGCTCCGGCCAGAAGGACGGCCGCGCCACGATCTCGATGCCCTCGGTGGTGAGCTGCGACATGGCTCGGATGGTAGGGAGCACCTCGCCCCACCGCAACCGCTTCACCCCGCGGGATCTGCGCCACCTCCCTGACCTCGGGGAGGGGGGGCCCGAAGTTCGGGCCGGGGCTCGATTTCGGGCCGCGCGCCGCCGAGGTCGCGCCCATGGAATCGAGGGGTTGCGCGCGGCACGCGTGCTGCACTGCCCTCGCCCAGACGACGGCGGGAGGGGCATCGCATGGGGGAACGGCGGCGGACGCTCGGTGTGGCCGAGCGGTTGGACGCGGTGGGTGGGGCGATCGAACGGCCCCGGGAGCGCCTGCTCGCGGCCGGGGCTGCGATGCTGCCCGACGCCGAGTTGATCGGGCTCGTGCTCGGCTGCGCGGGGCCGGAGCCCGCGCACGCGGCGGCGCTTCGCCTGCTCGGCCGGCACGGTTCGTTGCCGGAGCTCTCCCGGATGTCCCCCTCGGAGCTGTCGCGCGCGATCGGCGCGGCCCGGAGCGCGCGGCTCTCGGCGGCGCTGGAGCTGGGGCGACGGGCGGTCGCGCCGCGGCCCCGGGGCGGCCACGTCCGCTCGGCGGCAGAGGTCTACGCGCTCGTACGCACGCGCCTCGCGCACCTGACGCGGGAAGAGTTCCACGTCCTGCTGCTCGACGCGCGCCACCGCGTCGTCGCGCTCCGGCGCGTGGCGGAGGGCGGGGTGTCGGCCTGCGCGCTGACGCCCAGAGACGTCTTCGAGCCGGCGATCCGCGAGGCGGCGCCGGCGATCGTCGCGATCCACAACCACCCGAGCGGCGACCCGAGCCCCTCGCAGGACGACGTCGTGCTCACGCGGCGACTCGAGGAGGCCGCAGACGTGCTCGGGATCGCGCTGCTCTACCACGTCGTCGTGGGCGACGCGGGCTTCACCAGCCTGCGCTCCTGGGGGGCCCGATGAGCCCCTCGCGCGCGCTCGCTGCGCTCCTGCTCGGCCTCGGGCTGGCGTGCCCGGCCGCAGCGCAGTCCACGGTGGTCGCCGTCACCCCCTCCGCGTCGACCGGCTGCGCTGCGACGCCACCGGCCGGTCGCGTCGTGATCGATCGGCTCGAAGGCGCCCTCGCCGTCGTCGTCTCGACCGACGGCGCCGCGCGATGTGTCCGCCGCTTCGCGATCGCCGCCGCCGCGCAGCGCGAGGGCGCGGTGCTGACGGACGGTCGACCGGACGCCGACGCCGAGGCCTCGCTGCGGGCCGGCGTCGCCCGGACCCGCGCGCGCCTGCAGGCGGCCGGCGAGGGAGGAGCGCCATGGTAGAAGCCGCGGCCCTGATGCCTGTTCCTCCGCCGCTCGAGCCGGTCCCTGACGACGACGCGCTCGCCGCCGCCGTCGAGCGACTCTTCGGCTTCTCCGGCTTCCGCCCCGGCCAGCTCGAGGTCGTCCGCAACGTCCTCTCGGGCCGCAACACGGTCGCGGTCATGCCGACCGGCGCCGGCAAGAGCCTCTGTTACCAGCTCCCCGCGCTGCTGCTGCCCGGCACGGCGCTCATCGTGAGCCCGCTCGTCGCGCTGATGAAGGACCAGGTCGACGCGCTGCTCGCGCGCGGCGTGCCCGCGACGTTCGTGAACTCCTCGCTCGACGAGACCGAGCGCGCGCGCCGGGTCCGGGACATCGCGCGCGGCCTCTACAAGCTCGTCTACGTGGCGCCGGAGCGGTTCCGCTCGCAGAGCTTCCTCGACGCGATCGCGCAGCTGCAGCTCTCGCTCTACGCGGTGGATGAGGCGCACTGCATCTCGATGTGGGGCCACGACTTCCGCCCCGACTACACCCGGCTCGGGCAGATCCGCTTCGCGCTGCGACCGCCACGCACCCTCGCGCTCACCGCGACGGCCACCCCCAAGGTCCGCGACGACATCGTCCGCGTGCTGCGGCTCAAGGACCCGGTCGTCTCGGTCGCCGGCTTCGATCGGCCAAACCTGTACTTCGAGGTCGCGAAGGTCGCCGGCGATCAGGACAAGCTCGCGCAGATCGCGCGGCTCGCGAAGGAGGGCAGCGGCATCGTCTACTGCGCCACGCGGCGCGACGTGGAGAAGGTCGCCGCCGGCCTCGACGCGCGGCGCGTGCCGGCGCTCGCGTACCACGCGGGCATGGAGGACGACGCCCGCCGGGAGGTGCAGGAGCGGTTCATGGCGCGCTCGGACGCGATCGTCTGCGCGACGAACGCCTTCGGCATGGGCGTCGACAAGCCGCAGATCCGCTTCGTCGTGCACCACTCGCTGCCGAAGTCGCCGGAGGCCTACTACCAGGAGGTCGGCCGCGCGGGGCGCGACGGGGCGCCGGCGCGGGCGCTGCTGCTCTTCAACCACGCCGACGTCTTCGTGCAGGAGCGACTGCTCGAGGGGAGCTACCCCAGCCGCAGCCTCTTTGCGTCGCTCTGGACGAAGCTTCGCTACATGGACACCGACGGGCTCGTGCTCGACGAGAAGCAGCTCGCCGGGCAGCTCGGCTGCTCACCGTTCGAGGTGGGCGCGGCGGTCAAGCACCTCGAGCGCGCCGGCCACCTGCAGCGGATGGGCCGCTCGCTGCGGCGACTGGACGACGTGGAGAGCGGCGCGCTTCGCGTCGACTTCGAAGGCCTCGCCGCCCGGCGCGCGCACGAGACGGCGGCGCTCAAGAAGATGACCGGCTACGCCTACACGGAGCAATGCCGGCGCGTGTTCCTGCTGACGTGGTTCGGCGATCGAGGGCTCGACTGCGCGGGCTGCGACGTCTGTCACGGGCCGCGGGAGGCGCCGATGGAGCCCGAGGCGGCTGCGGTCCGGATCCGCAAGCGGCGCGGGGCTCCGCGCGCGACGGAGCCCGAGGCGGAGAGCGAGCCGTTCGACGCGAAGATCTACGACGCGCTTCGGGCGCTGCGCGTCCAGCTCGCTCGGCAGGACGGCGTGCCGGCGTTCCACGTCTTCCACGACCGGACCCTGCGGGAGTTCGCGCGGCGGCTGCCGCAGTCTCGCGAGCAGTTCTGCGACGTCCACGGCGTCGGCGAGGTCAAGTGGGAGAAGTACGGCGCGCACGTCGTCTCTGCGATCGCGCTGGCGCGGCCGAGGGGACCCGCGACGGCGGGACCGTGATCGAGGCGGACGCGCCCCGACGCGATCACGGGCCGCGCTGGCGGAACTGTCCGAACCACCGCAGGGTGATCGCCGTGAGGAACGACAGCGCGAACGGCAGCGCCACGAGCGCCACGCCGACGACGGGCGCCGCCGCGCCGGCGAGCAGGCGCCCGACCCCGCCGTGCGCGGACTCCTGCGCGAGCAGGTCCGCGAGCCCCGCTCGCGCGAGCAGCGAGAGCGGCACGTCGTAGAGGATCCGAGGCACCAGCTCCTGCAGCGCGCCGGGCAGGCGGTCGGCCGCGAGCTCCGACACGAGGCCGAGCAGCGCGTAGCCGAGCGTGGCGTGGAAGGCCGCGAGGGACAGCGACCCGGCGAGCCCGCCGACGGTCCATGCGCCGGGCGCCGGCGCATCGCGCAGCACCTCGAACCGCGGGGGCATCAAGGCGTGGACGGTGCGGGCGCGGGCTCGGCGGGCTTCTCCGGCGCCTCGTCGGTGCCGGGCGCGGGGACCTCCAGCGGGCCGCCCGTCATCCGCTCGATCAGCCACCCGCCCTCGACGCGCTTCCAGTCCAGGAACACGTTCTCGGTCTTCACCGAGGTCGACGGCAGCTCGTACCAGGAGAGCCGGACCACGACGCGGGCGCTCGTCACATCCGGCGCGACGTCGACGCCGACGGTCGTGAACTCCGTCATGTGCAGCTTCTTCTCGGCCCCGAACGCGCGCGCCAGAAAGTCGAGGCGGTGCTCCGCCACGATATAGGGCGCGAAGGCCTCGTACTGGCCCGACTGCAGGGAGACGAGCGAGCGGGTCTGGACCTCGCGCAGCCGCTCGCGGGCCTGCGAATCGGTCCCGCCGGCGCACCCGGCGGCGAGGGCGAAGAGGAGCGGGAGGAGCCGGAGCCGGAGCATGGCGACACGGTAGGGCCGGGGCGCCCAAAGGGGCAAACCCAAGGCCCTGCGGCACCCCCGGGTGCTAACGTCCGGCGCTCCCCAATCCGCGCTTCTCGAGGTCGCTCGATGGCGAAGTCGATGGTCGAGAAGTACGAGCAGATCCTCGGCGCCGATCCGGGCTCGATGGTCTTCGTGGAGCTCGCCAAGGCGCTCATCGAGCGCGGCGACAACGCACGCGCGATCGAGATCGTGAAGGCCGGGCTTGAACACCACGCGGGCTCGATCGTCGGCCGCGTGCTCTGGGGCAAGGCGCTGCTGAATCTCTCGCAGCCTGCCGCGGCGATGGAGCAGTTCGACCTCGCGACCGGCCTCGAGAAGGAGAACCCCTACGCCTACAACCTGATCGGCGAGGTGCTGCTCCAGAAGAAGCTCTATCGCTCGGCGCTGCCGATCCTCAAGAAGGCCGTGCAGCTCCAGCCGGGCGACGCCCGCGTGCGGCAGTGGCTCGAGCAGGCGCAGCGCGCGCTCGGCGGCCACACGCCGGTGCCGGAGGCGGCCGTCGACGCTCGGCCGCTGCCCGCCCCTGCGCCAGCCCCCGCGCCGGCGACGCCGCACGATCCCTTCGCCGCCGTCTCGGGTCCCGTGATCGATCCGGTCGGAGATCCGACCCGCATCGACGTGAAGCCGCTCGGCCAGCAGTACGCCGAGGCGACCGGGCTCGTGCCGCTGCCGCCGGAGGCCGTGCTCGCGCCGCCGGCCGCTGCAGCCCTTGTCGCGGAGCCTCCTGCTGCGCCGACGCCCGCGGAGGATCCCTTCGCCGTCGCAGCACGCCGGAGGCCAGCCGAAGACGACGAGGTCGTGCCG